>JANLZT010000027.1:0-8820 GCA_031366465.1 Betaproteobacteria bacterium
GCCAATCTGCTTGCCCACCAGCTCCAGCGCATTGATCAGCGCGGCCGACGAGATGATGGCCGTGCCATGCTGGTCGTCGTGGAAGACCGGGATCTTGAGCCGCTCGCGCAGCTTTTTCTCGACCAGAAAGCACTCCGGCGCCTTGATGTCTTCGAGGTTGATGCCGCCCAGCGTGGGTTCCAGCGCGGCGATGATCTCGACCAGTTTGTCGGGGTCGTTCTCGGCCAGCTCGATGTCGAAGACGTCGATGCCGGCGAACTTCTTGAACAAGCAGCCTTTGCCTTCCATCACGGGTTTGGCGGCCAGCGGGCCGATGTCGCCCAGGCCCAGCACGGCGGTGCCGTTGGTGATCACGCCCACCAGGTTGCCGCGGCTGGTGTAGTCAGCCGCCAGGCTGGGGTCGGCCTGGATGTCCAGGCAGGGGTAGGCCACACCGGGTGAGTAGGCCAGACTCAGGTCACGCTGGTTGCTGAGCGGCTTGGTGGGGGTGACCGAAATCTTGCCGCGGGTGGGTGAGCGGTGGTACTCGCGTGCGGCTTCGCGCAGGGCTTGTTCGGCGGCGGACAGGGGCGTGGCGTGTGACATGGGGGGCGGCTCCGGCAGGGACGAGGGCGCCGAGATTACGCCCGATGTGCCCGGGCCAGGATGAGGGAAAACCGAAAGCAGCTTTGTTGCTGTGCGATGCAATCGTGGGTGTGAACGGCCAAGCGGCCAAGCGGCCAAGCGGCCAGGCCGCCAGCACCCACTCAGCCGGCAGCGCGCCGGGCCAGGATCTCCAGCGCCGGCAGGGTCTTGCCCTCCAGCACCTCCAAGAAGGCGCCGCCACCGGTGCTGATATAGCCCACCTCTTTCTCGATGCCGTATTTGGCGATGGCCGCCAGGGTGTCGCCGCCGCCAGCGATGCTGAAGGCGGGGCTGGCGGCAATCGCGCGTGCAATCGCCTCGGTGCCATGCGAGAAGGCCTCGAACTCGAACACCCCCACCGGGCCGTTCCAGACGATGGTGCCGGCGGCCTGCAGTTGCGCAGTCAGGATGGCCGAGGTCTGCGGGCCGATGTCGAGGATCAGGTCGTCGTCAGCCACCTCGGTGGCAGCCTTGACGGTGGCCTCTGCATCCGCCGCAAAGCGCTTGGCGCAGACCACGTCCACGGGGATGGGCACCGCCGCGCCGCGTGCCTGCATCGCCGCGATCACCGCGCGGGCATCGGCCAGCAGGTCGGGCTCGGCCAGGCTTTTGCCGATATGGAGGCCGGCCGCCAGCATGAAGGTGTTGGCGATGCCACCGCCCACGATCAGGCCGTCCACCTTGGCCGCCAGGCTTTTGAGGATGGTCAGCTTGGTGCTGACCTTGCTGCCGGCCACGATCGCCACCAACGGGCGTTTGGGGTGGGCCAGGGCCAGCGTGATGGCGTCGATCTCGGCCGACAGCAGCGGGCCGGCGCAGGCGACCTTGGCGAACTGGGCGATGCCGTAGGTGCTGGCCTCGGCGCGGTGGGCGGTGCCGAAGGCGTCGTTGACAAAGATGCTGCACAGCGCCGCCAGCTTGCGGGCCAGGGCCTCGTCGTTTTTCTTCTCGCCGGGGTTGAGGCGGCAGTTCTCCAGCATCACCAGCCGGCCCGGCGCCACGCTCACGCCGTCCAGCCAATCGGCGATCAATGGCACGCCGGCCTGGTAGGGCGGGCCCAGCAGCTCACCCAGGCGTTTGGCCACCGGCGCCAGTGAATCTTCGGGCTTGAAGGCGCCCTCGGTGGGCCGGCCCAGGTGCGAGGTGACCATCACCGCTGCGCCAGCGTCCAGCGCCATCCGGATGCCCGGCAGCGACGCGCGGATGCGGGTGTCCTCGGTGATGGCGCCAGCATCATCCTGCGGCACATTGAGATCGGCGCGGATGAACACCCGCTGGCCAGCCAGGCGGCCTTGCGCCACCAGTTCGTCGAGTCTGAGTATTTTCATGGGCGGGTCTGAGAGTTTGAACAGGGCCAGGTAGCCGGCAAGTTTGGCAGATGGCGAGTGCTGGCCAACGCCGACCCGCACTGGCCGGCACAGCCTGCGCCGGCCCAGGCCCTCAGCGCCGGGCCATCAAGGCGCGCAGATCGTCTTCCCAGCCCTTGAGCTTGGCGACGGCATGCTGGCGCTGGGCCGGGCTGCTGCTGTTGTGCAGCTTGGCGCTGAGGGTGCAATTGGCCTGCGCCACCGTGTCGGCATAGGCCTGGTAGCCCGGCCGGGGCGAGGCCAGCGCGGCCAGCCCCAACTGGCGCAAGCCGGCCTGCACCACGGCGGTGTCGGTGCGCTCGGCCGACCATTGCTGCAGGTGGCGCAGGATGTCTTGCTGGCGTTGGCGGCGCTCGGCCAGCCACAGCTCGGGCTTGAAGGGCGAGTGCGCCAGTTCGGCCGCCACCATCTGTCGCTGCGGCGCGGTGAGGCTGCCGTAGAGCGACTCGGCGCGGTCGACGCTGCGCTTGAGGCTGGCCTTGCGGCGCGCGTCGGCGTCGTCCTGCAGGTAGTCGGCCTCGGCGTCGGCCTGCTTCTTGGCCTGCTGGCGCTCGATGTGGCGCAGTTGCGCGGCGCTGAGCGTGCGCACATGGTCGGCAATGGCCGGCAGCGCCTGCTCGAAGGCCCGCTCGGCCCGCTGCTGCCAGGCCTGCACCTGCTGGCAGACCTGGGCGGCGCTGAGGCTGTCATCGGCCAGGGCCTGCAGATCAGCCAGCGCCTGGGCGTAGTCGGCCAGTTGGGTGCTGCGGTGCCAGGCAAACCAGGCCTCCAGCGCAGCCTTGACCCGAGGTGCTTGCTCGGCGTTGAAGTCGGCATAGCCGTCCAGCCACCAATAGGCCAGAAACGGCCCCTGGTTGTAGGTCAACCGCACCGCGCTGCAGCCCACGAACAGCGGCATCAGCAACACGATAATCCACCTCCAACGCATCAGAACAGGCCCCCCATGTCACTGGATCAGTCGCTGCAAAAGCCGTCAAACACGCCGTCAAACACGCCGGCCCTGGACATCGTGATCATGGCTGCGGGCAAGGGCACCCGCATGAAGTCTCGCCACCCCAAGGTGTTGCACCGCCTGGCCGGCCAGCCGCTGTTGTCGCATGTGCTGGCCACGCTGGCCAGCCTGGGCCAGCACCGCAGCTGGGTTGTCGTCGGCCATGGTGCAGAAGCGGTGGAGTCTGCCATCGACGGCAGCGGCGCGCAGGCGGTGCGCCAGATACCGCAACTGGGCACTGGTCACGCGGTGGCCCAGGTGCTGCCGCACCTGGCCGACCAGGGCACCACGCTGATCCTCAACGGCGATGTGCCGCTGATAGCGGCCGCCACCGCCCGGGCCCTGGTTGACGCCTGTGGCGGCCAGCGGCTGGCGCTGCTGACCATCGTGCTGACTGATGCCACCGGTTATGGCCGCGTCGTGCGGGGTGCGGCGGGTTCGGCTGACGGCTCGGCCGACGCTGCCGTGCTGGGCATCGTCGAGCACAAGGACGCCACGCCGTCCCAGCGCCTGATCCGCGAGGTCTACACCGGCATGATGGCCGCGCCCACGGCGGCGCTCAAGCGCTGGATCGCCGCCCTCAAGAACGACAACCTGCAAGGCGAGTACTACCTGACCGACATCGTGGCGATGGCGGTGGCCGAAGGCCTGCCGGTGGTGGCCACCCTGGCCACCGACGAGACCGAGGTGCTGGGCGTGAACAGCCCCGTGCAACTGGCCGACCTGGAGCGCCGGCTGCAGCGGCGCCGCGCCGACGCGCTGCTGGAGGCCGGTGTGCGGCTGGCCGACCCGGCCCGCTTCGATCTGCGCGGCACGCTGGCCCATGGCCCCGATTGCGAGATCGATGTCGGCTGCGTCTTCGAGGGCGCGGTGGTGCTGGGCGACGAGGTGCGCATCGGCGCGCACTGTGTGATCCGCGACGCGGTGATCGGCACCGGCGTGGTGATCCACCCCTTCAGCCACATCGAGGGCGCGACGGTGGGGCCCGGCGCGCTGGTCGGGCCCTTTGCCCGGCTGCGGCCCGGCACCGAACTGGGCCCCGAGGTCCACATCGGCAATTTTGTCGAGGTCAAGAACTCGAGCCTGGCGCGCGGCGCCAAGGCCAACCACCTGGCCTACCTGGGCGACGCCACGGTGGGCGAGCGCGTCAACTACGGCGCCGGCAGCATCACCGCCAACTACGACGGCGCCAACAAGCACCGCACGGTGATCGGCAACGATGTGCACATCGGCAGCAACTGCGTGCTGATCGCCCCGGTCACCATCGCCGACGGCGGCACCATCGGCGGTGGCAGCACCGTCAGCAAGGACACCGCACCGGGCCAGTTGACGGTGGCGCGCGGCAAGCAGGTGGCTGTTCCCGGCTGGACCCGGCCGGTCAAGGCCGCCAAGCGCTGAGCCGGGGCGGGGTCAGGTCTCAGCCGGGCGCCGCGTCCAGCCACTGGGCGGCGCGGCACAGATCGTCCCAAGCGCGGGCCTTTTCAGTGGGCTGGCGCAGCAAATAGGCCGGGTGGTAGGTGACCACCAGCGGCACGCCCTGCCAGCGATGCACCCGGCCGCGCAATTGGCCGATGGGCGCGTCGCTGCCCAGCAGAGACTGCACCGCAAACCGGCCCATCGCCAGGATCACCCGCGGCTGCACCAGCGCCACCTGGCGCTGCAGAAAGGGCTGGCACAGCGCCAGCTCTTGCGCGCTGGGGTCGCGGTTGCGCGGCGGGCGGCATTTGAGGGTGTTGGCGATGTAGACCTGGCGGGCTGGGTCACCGGGCTGGCGCGACAGGCCCAGCGCCGCCAGCATGCGGTCCAGCAATTGGCCCGATGCACCGACGAAGGGCTCGCCCTGGGCATCCTCCTGCTCGCCCGGCGCCTCCCCAACCACCAGGCAGTGCGCGCGGGCGTGACCAACACCGAACACGGTCTGCTGCCGGGTCTGGCACAGGCCGCAGGCCTGGCAGCCAGCCACCGCGCTGCGCAGGCCTGGCCAGTCCAGCGCGGCGATGGCTTCGGCGTCGGGGCGGCTGGCGGCGCTGGGCGGGGCCATCGCCTGAGGCGCTGCCGGGGTTGGCATTGACCTCGGTGTTAGCGTCGGCGGGGCGACTGCAGGGGCGACTGTCGGCGCGATGGCCGGGGCGATCACCGAGGCGGTGGCCGCGGCCGGCAGCTCGGCCGTTGACAGCGGCGCCGCAGCGCCGGCCGGCGACCACAGGCGCAGGCCCATCTCGCCCAGCATCCGCTGCTGGTGGCTGGACCAGCGGCTCATCCGGCCCCCCTGGCCAGCGCGGCGGCAGTGTCGGCTGGGGGGTCGCCCAGGCCCAGGCGCAGCACCAGGGCGTCCTCGCGCTGCTGCAGGGCGGCCGGGTAGTAGTTGCGGCGCCGGCCGACCTCGGCAAAGCCCAGCCGCTGGTAGAGGCCACGGGCGGCGCTGTTGCCGGCGCGCACCTCCAGCCACAGCGTCTGGTCGCCTCGGGCCTGTGCCTGCGCCTGCAGGCGCTGCATCAGCGCCGCGCCGTGGCCGCGCCGTTGCAGCGCCGGGGCCACGGTCAAGTTCAGCAGATGCATCTCCTCGAAGCCGGGCTGGGCCACGAAATAGCCCAGCAGCCGGCCTTGCGCGTCCAGCAGCAGCTCGGTCAGGTAGCCGGCGGCCAGCGCGTCGATGAAGTTGCCGCGGGTCCAGGGATGGGGGTAGGCCTGCGCCTCCAGCGCCACCACGCCGGCCAGGTCGGCATGGGTCATCGTCCGATGCCAGACCGCCGGCCCCGGGCGCAGCAGCGCGTTCACGGGACTACCTTCGTGCTGCGCACTCCGGTATTCGCCCTTGGGGCGGCCCGGCGGGCTCATGGGCTTGGCAGGGCAGCGAGCTTGCGCTGGCTGCGCTCGGCGGTGGTCAGCGCCACCTTGTCGCGCAGGTAGAGCGGCAGCGCCTGGTCAGGCGCAATGGTCGCGCCTCGCTGCCAGGCGGCCAGCGCCAGCCGGGCCAGCGCCGCCGCGCGGTTACTGCAATCGGGGATGCGCTGCGCCGCGCCCCAGGGCAGGCGGTCGGCAAAGGCGGTGATCGCCGTGCCGGCCACCCGGCGCGGCGGGGCTGGGGCCCAGGCCGCCGCCAGCGCGGGCAGGGTCCACAACTGCGGTGCCACCCGCACCTGCCAGCCCCCGGGGCCATGCCAGTAGGCGGCGGCATAGACCTCGTCCATGCGCGCATCCATCGCCACCCAGCAATCGGCCACGGCGGGCCAGTCGCCGGCCTGCAGCCGGGCGTCCTCGGCGACGATCAGCAGGCTGTCGATGGCCAGCAGCGGTGTCTCATGCGCCAGCGCCAGGCCTTGGGCCACCGCGCAGGCGGTGCGCAAGCCGGTGAAGGCCCCCGGCCCCTGGCCAAAGGCGATGGCCTGCAGGTCGGCCAGGCCCAGCCCGGACGCGGCCAGCAGGCCCAGCAGCGCCGGGATCAGGCGGCACGACGCCTGCTTGCCGCCCGCCTCGTTCAGGCAGGCCAGCCCCGGTGCTGCGGTGCTGCCGTCAGGCCGTTGCGGCGGCACAGTCAGCAAGGCGGCGGCCAGCAGGTCGGTCGAGGTGTCGAGGGCTAGCAGGTGGATGGGCATGGCGGGCGCAAAGTGTAGCGGCGGGGCCCGCCAGGGCCGGCCGCTGACCCGCCTGCGCCGGCCCGGTCAGAACGGGTTGGTGGCGGCGCGCGATTGCGCCTGCACGCCGATGCGCGAATGCGCCGACGGGCCAAGATGGCGGTCGCTGGCCCACAGGTGCGAGCCCGAATTGGCGTCGGCGACCAGGCTGGTGGTGGTGCAGGCCAGCACCAAAGTGGTCACCGCGTCGGCGCTCAGGTCATCGGCGATATTGCAGGCCGCCACCGCCGCCACACTTGGCGCGGTCAGGAAGGACGACGGCAGCCTGGACATCGCCGCGACGATGTCGTCGGCCAGCACCAGGCCGTAGTTGCGGCCGTCATAGCGGCCGGAGTCGATGCGCGTGCGCAGGTAGGCGTTGAACTCGTAGGTCAGGCTGCCTAGCAGCGCCGAGGCACCCGGGTTGGTCTTGTTGGCGTTGACCGCATAGGGGCTCTGGCCCAGGTCGGGCAGGGTGATCACCTGGGCCCGGGCGCCGCTGGCCAGCACCTTGTTGATCTGGTCGGCCGCCAGTGCGCCACGGCGCTGGGCGTCGGCCACCGCATCGGCCGGGCTCAGGCCGGCCAGCGTGCGCTCGTAGAGCTCGATGATGTCGTTGCTGCCGATCAGCATCGTCACCAGGTCGCTGGCGCTCAGCTCGGCGCCCTGGGTGGCGGAAGCGACGTTTTGCAACTGGGCCGCCAGACCGGTGGTCGGGCCTTCCACCGTGGCATGCAGCTGGGCCAGGTTGAAGGCCTTGGGCGTGGCCGATGTGGGGTTGCATTCGAAGAACACAAAGCCGTAAAGCGAGGCCACGCTCTGCGCAAAACTGGGCAGCGCCAGGCACTTGCCGGTGCTGGTCGACGAGCGGTCATTGATGGTGTATTTGAAGCCGTCGTGCTGGCCCTCGGTATCGACAAAATCCTGGATCAGGCTGTTCTCGTCACCCAGCACGATCAGGCGCAGCGGCTTGAAGGTCACCACCTGGGAGGTGCCGCCGCCGCAGGCGGTCAGCAGGGCGGCCGTCAGCGCCGCCAGCAGCGCTGTCATCAGCAGCGTCGGGGCCAGCCTGCGCGCGCCCAGGTGGCGCAGTTCACTCAAGAATGTCATCGGATATCCATCAACAAGGCAAGGCACCGGCACGTTTGGCCCGGTTCAGGAAGCAGCCGTGGCGGCGCGCCGCAGCCGGTCGGCGACACCCTCCCAGGCCGGCTGCGCGGGCGGCTGTTCAACCCAGATCTCGGTCGCGCCCTCGGCGTCCAGGCGGCGCAGCACCGCAAACAAGTCATGCGCCACGGCAGCGGGATCATCGGCCATCGCGACCCAGCGGACACCGGCCGGCGCCACCCCGGCCCGCCGGGAATATACCGCCAGCCCCGGCGGCAAGATTGCCGGGGTGTGAAGCCGGCCCGCCAGCGCTTGCTGCAATGCGTCGGCCGGCCACAGGCGCAGGCGGGCGGCCGGCGCATAGTGCGCGGCCAGCGTGCCGGGGGCGCGCGGCGCGTCCGCGTCGGCGTCCTGCAGCGGCTGGCCCAGCGCGGCCTGCAGTTGCGCGCGGGTCAGCACGCCCGGGCGCAGCAGCACCGGGGCGGCCCGGCTCAGGTCGATGATGGCGGACTCGATGCCCAGCGCGCAGTCACCACCGTCCAGCAGCCACAGCGCGGGCCCGAACTCTTGCGCCACATGCGCCGCGCAGGTGGGGCTGACCCGGCCAAAACGGTTGGCGCTGGGCGCTGCCACGCCCGGCACGCCCAAGGCAGCGGCGGCGCGCAACAGGGCTTGCGCCACCGGGTGGGCGGGGCAACGCAGGCCGATGCTGGGCTGGCCGGCGGCGGCGGCCGTGCCCATGCCTTTGGCGCGCGGCACGATCACTGTCACCGGGCCGGGCCAGCAGGTATCGACCAGACGCGCCAGTGCCGCCGGGGGCCCGCCATCGGGCCAAGCGACAAATGGCGCGGCCTGGGCCCAGTCGGCCACATGCACGATCAAGGGGTGGTCGGCGGGCCGGCCCTTGGCGGCAAAGATGGCGGCCACCGCCGGGTCTTGGTCGGCGCGGGCGCCCAGGCCGTAGACCGTCTCGGTGGCAAAGGCCAGCAGGCCGCCGTCGGCCAACTGCCGAGCGGCGGCGGCGATGGCCGCCGGGTCCCTGCCGTCCAGCAGCGGCATCGGTGTCAGAAGGCCGGCAGGCCGAGCAGGGCTGCGGCCTGCAGCGCGGTGGCGCGGG
>JANLZT010000034.1:0-5031 GCA_031366465.1 Betaproteobacteria bacterium
GCCGCCGCCGCACTGGCCAGTGAGCTGCTGCTGCATCCGCAGGCCCTGTCACACCTGCTGCCGGTGACGCGCTTCAACTCGGCGGTGTCGCCGCACCGGGTGTTCGAGACCCGGCGCTTTGCCGTGGCCGAGTTCGAATCCATCCGCAAGCTGGTGCCCGGCGCCAGCGTCGACGACGCGGTGCTGGCAGTGATCGGCGGGGCGCTGCGCCGCTACCTGGACGCCCAAGGCGAGCTGCCCGAGGGCCACAGCCTGACGGCGATCCGCCCGCTGGCCTGGGACCACCTGGATGCCGAGGATGCCCAGGCCCAGGCCTGGCGCCATGTCAACCTGGGCACCGACCTGGCCGATCCGGTGCGCCGCCTGGCGTCGCTGCAAGCCCAGTCCAGCGCGCCGCCGGACGGCGTGGCCCAGCTGCTGGGCAGCCCCGACCTGGCCAGCGCTGCGGCGCTGGCGCCGGCCGCGCTGCTGGCCTGGTCGCGTCGCCTGGCCGGCCGTGCCGCAGCCCGTCTGGGGCCGCTGGCACCCACCGCAAATTGCACCATTGCCGAGATCCCGGCGCCGGCCCAGCCGCTGTTCTTGTGCGGCGCCCGCCTGAGCTACTTCTCGGCCATCCTGCCGATCAGTGACGGCCTGGGCCTGTCGTTTGCCATCACCCGCCACGACGGCCGGCTGGTGATCTCGCCCACCAGTTGCCGCGAGCTGATGCCCGACCCCGAGGCCTTTGCGCTGTGCCTGCGCGACAGCTTCCAGCAGTACCTGGCGCTGGCCGTGGCCAAGCTGGATGCCACCAAGCCGGATGCCAGCAAGCCGGGTGCCAGCAAGCCGGTACCGCCGCGCAAGCGGTCGCCGCGCAAGGCGGCCTGACCCGAGCTGGGCCGGCCGGCCTCAGGCGCCTGCCGGCAGCAGCGTGAAGTCGATGAAACCGCGCTCGACATCGGTGGCGCTGAGCCGCACCCGCACCTGCTGGCCCACCCGCAGCGCCGGCAGGTGGCCGACCAGCCTGCCCTCGGCCGGCGGCGAGAAGCTGCGCACCCAGGCGCCGGCATCGCCCACACCGGTGACCAGGCCGTCGAACGCCTTGCCGATCAGCGGCGCCAGGAACAGCGCCGCCTCGGACTTGCGCATGCGCCGCTCGACCTTGCGCGCAGCGTCTTCTTGCTGGGTGCAGTGCAGCGCCAGGGTTTGCAGCTCGGGCGCGGCATAGGGCGGCGGGGCGCCGGCCAGCAGGGCCTTGATCATGCGCAGCGTGATCAGGTCGGGGTAGCGGCGGTTGGGTGCGGTGGAGTGGGTGTAGTCGCGCTCGGCCAGGCCAAAGTGGCCTAAGTGGTCACCTGGCAGGGCCCCCGGCTGCTCCACCACGTACTCGCCCGCGCCCATCAGCTTGATCACCACCAGCGACAAATCGGGGAAGCGCAGCGGGTCGGCCTGGTGGCGGCGCGCCAAAAAACCCTCCAGCGCCAGCGCGTCGGGCAGCTTGGGCAGGGTCTCGCCGTATTGGTGCGCTAGCTGGGCGATGCCGGCCCAGCGTTCGGGCGAGCGCACCACCCGGCGTATCGACGCGCCGCCGTGGCTGGCCAGGAAACGCGCGGTGCAGGTGTTGGTGGCGATCATCAGCTCTTCGATCAACTGGCGCGCCCGGTTCTGCGGCTGTTGGCGCAGGTCGATCGCCCGGTCGCCGTCGAACACCACCCGGGGCTGGAAGGTCTCGAACTGCAGCGAGCCTTGCGCATGGCGGCGTGCGCGTAAGTGCTGGGCCGCCGCGTCCTGGGTGCGCAGCTGGGCATCCAGGCCGGGCACCGCAGCGGCTGCAGCCGGCAACTCGCCCTGGCCCAGCAGCCAGGCCGAGACCGCGTCGTAAGCCAGCTTGGCATGGTTGTGCACCCAGGCCCGGTGCACGCTCGGCTCGCTGACCTGGCCGTCGGCGCCGATCACCATCTCGGTGACCAATGCCAGCCGGTCCTGGCCAGGGTTGAGCGAGCTGAGATCGGTAGACAAGCGCTCGGGCAGCATCGGAAACACCCGCGCCGAGGTGTAGACCGAGGTGGTGTTGCGCTGAGCGTGGGCGTCGATGGCGCTGCCCTGGGCCACCAGCGCATCGACATCGGCAATCGCCACGCGGATGCGCACCGCGCCGGCGGCCAAGGTCTCGCTGACGCTGAGCTGGTCCAGATCGCGTGAATCGTCGTTGTCGATCGAGCACCAGGGCAGCGCGCGCAGGTCGGCCAGCGCCGGGCCGGCCTCACCCGCCGGGGCCGACAAGCTGGCCAGCTCGCGCAGGACAGCGGCCGGGAAGTCGGGCTCCAGGCCGCGCTCGGTCATGGCCTGGCTGGCCAGCCGGGCCAGGTCTTGTCGGGTGTATCTGCGCGGTGTGGTCATGGCTGACTGTAGCCCTGGCGCGTTAGCCGCCAGCTCTGGCTGCGCCGATGGCCGCTATTTGGTCAGTGCACCGTAGACCAGGTTCTGCACCTGCTCGCGGTAGAACTTGCGCAACTCGCCCGGCGCGGCGGTGCCGTAGGCCACCACCAGCTGGGCCTGCGGGTCGGCGAAGAAGCCGGTGCCGTTGGCGCCGTTCCAGGTGAATTCACCCGGGTTGCCGGGCACGGCCGCCAGGCCGGGTTGCAGGCGCACCGCCACGCCCAGGCCGAAGCCATAGCCGTCGCGGTGCGGCTCCACCGCCCCCACCCGGTTCTGGATGTCGGGGCCCAGGTGGTTGCTGGTCATCAGCTGCACGGTGGCCGGGCTGAGCACCTGCTGGCCGTCCAGGTTGCCGCCGTTGAGCAGCATCTGGCCGAAGCGGATGTAGTCGCCGATGGTGCCAAAAGCACAGGCCCCGCCGCAGTCGAAGCTGGCCGGCTTGTCGATCACGGCGATGCTCTGCGGCTTGCCATCCAGCGGGTTCTGCGGCAGCGGCCGGGCGACGCGGGCGCGCTGGGCCTCGCTCAGGCGGAAGGTGGTCTCGGTCATCTTCAGCGGGCCCCAGACCGTCTCGGCCAGGTGGCCACCCAGCGGTTTGCCGGTGATCTTCTCGACCACCGCGCCCAGCACGTCGAAGGACAGGCTGTACTCGAACACCGTGCCCGGCTGGTAGACCAGCGGCAGGGCGGCCAGCTTGTCGGCCATCTCGGCGGCCGTGCCCATGTAGGCGGCCGCGCCGCCCGTGGGCCAGAGTGCGGCAATCGGGCTGCTGCCGTCGGGCCGGCCGCCATAGGTCAGGCCCGAGGTGTGGCGGAACAGGTCATGGATCAGGATCGGCCGCTTCGGCGCCTCCAGCGTGAACTTGCCGTCGGCCGTGGGCACGCCCACCTGCACCTTGGCATAGGCCGGCAGGTAGTCCGACAGCCTGCTCTGCAGCGGCAGCCGCGCCTGCTCGGTCAGCGCCAGCGCGCCCACTGCGGCCATCGGCTTGGTCATCGACGCCAGTTGGAAGATCGTGTCGGTACTGGCCGCCAGGCCTCGGGCCTTGTCGGCATAGCCGAAGGCCTTGAAATAGACCAGCTTGCCCTGGCGCGCGATGGCCACCACCGCGCCCGGCACCCGGTTGCGCTCGATCTCGCTGGTGAAGAAGGCGTCGATGCGGTGCAGCCGCTCGGTGGACATGCCCACGCTCTCGGCCGTGGCGACGGGCAGGGGCTGGGCCAGTGCGGGCAGGCTGAGGGTCAGCGTCAGGGTCAGGGCCAGGGTCAGGGCGGCCAGGGCAGGTTTCTGGGTCAAGGCGGTCTCCTGGGTGGTGGGTCTGCGGCCGACGATAGCGCAGCGCCCGCGCGGGCTGTGCCGGCGTAGCATGCCGGCCATCCACCGACGCGCCGCGATCATGCCCCTCCAAGACCCGTCCACCATCGCCAGCTGGCATGCGCATGTTTATTTCGACGCGGCCAGCCGCGACGCCGCCTGGGCCCTGCGCGAGACCATCGGCCTGGCCCTGACTGAGCAGACGACGCTGGGCCGCTTCCACGAGATGCCGGTGGGCCCGCACCCGATGTGGAGCTACCAGCTGGCCTTCGCCGCCGCCCAGTTGTCGGCCGTGCTGTCCTGGCTGACGCTGAACCACGGCGCGCTGGATGTCTTCCTGCACCCGAATACCGGCGATGCGCTGCGCGACCACCGCGATTGCGCGGTCTGGCTGGGCCGGTCGCACACGCTGAACCTGGCTGCTCTGGGCGGTTGAGGCGATTGAGGCCCTGGCTACATTGGCCGACCAGCCCCGCCCACTGGGCTTGGGGCGGTCTCACAAGGCGAGCGATGGCAGAGCAAGGTGGATCGGGATCGATGGCTGGCCAAGTGGCCGCCGCAGCGGCGCTGCTGCTGCCGCTGCGGGCATTGTTCGACAGCGCGGTGCGGCAGGTGGCGGGCCTGTGCGTGGCCGGAGGTCGGCTGGATGCCGCGCTGCTGGACGCCCACCAGGTGGTCTGCCATGAGCTGGCGCTGGCCAGCGCTGATCTGCTGGCCGCCGAGACCGTGGTGGCCCAGGCCGACGGCGCGAGGGCCCGCGATGCCGGCTTGGCGCTGGCCTTTGCGGTGGACGCGGTGCTGGCGGTGCTGGCCCGGCTGGAGGCGGTGGCGCTGGAGACCGGCGCCGATCTGGATGCCCTGCGCGCCTTGTCGGCCGGCGCCGAGTTGACCGCCCTGCGCCGCACTGCCATCGGCGCCGCCGCGCTGGCCGCACTCGGCCTGGCGGTGGCGCAGGACGATGCCGAGATCGGCCCGGTGGCACACGACGAGGCCACCACGCTGGCGCGCGATGCCTTCCGCCGCTTTGCTGCCGAGGTGGTGGCACCGCAGGCCGAGGCCATTCACCGCCAGAACCTGACGGTGCCCGAATCGCTGCTGCAGCCTATGCGCGAGATGGGCGTCTTCGGCCTGGCCATCCCCGAGGCCTATGGCGGCCATGCGGCCGAGGGCACGGACGCCGCGCTGACCATGATCGCGGTGACCGAGGCGCTGTCCGAGGCCTCGCTGGCGGCGGCCGGCAGCCTGATCACCCGGCCCGAGATCCTGGCGCGGGCCTTGTTGGCCGGTGGCACAGAAGAT
>JANLZT010000146.1:0-1880 GCA_031366465.1 Betaproteobacteria bacterium
GGGCCGAAGCTGCTGATCCTGGACGAGCCCACCGAGGGCATCCAGCCCAGCATCATCAAGGACATCGGCCGGGTGATCCGCCGGCTGGCCGACACCGGCCTGAACGGCCAGCGCATGGCGGTGATCCTGGTCGAGCAGTACTACGACTTTGCCGCCGAGCTGGCCGATCAATACCTGGTGATGGAGCGCGGCGAGATCATTGCCCGGGGTCGGGGCGCTGACATGGCGGCCGACGGGGTGCGCGAGCGGGTGTCGATCTGAGGGGCTGAGGCGACATCGGCAGTGATACTGCGCCGATGCAGCCCCCTGATCTGGCCACCCCGCCGCCCCAGGTGGCCATCATCGGCGGCGGCCCCGCCGGCCTGATGGCCGCCGAGGTGCTGCTGCAGGGCGGCGCCAGTGTCGATCTGTTCGATGCCATGCCCTCGGTGGGCCGCAAGTTCCTGCTGGCTGGCAAGGGTGGCCTCAACCTGACCCACAGCGAGCCGCTGGCCGCCTTTGTGGCCCGTTATGCCGAGCGCGCCGAGCAGGTGGCACCCTGGTTGGCGGCATTCAGCCCGCAAGACCTGCGCGACTGGGCGGCCGGGCTGGGCATTGCCACCTTTGTGGGCAGCTCGGGCCGGGTGTTTCCGGCAGAGATGAAGGCCGCACCCTTGCTGCGCGCCTGGCTGCACCGGCTGCGGGCGGCCGGTTTGCGCCTGCACATGCGCCATCGCTGGACCGGCTGGGCCGACGGCGATGCGCCCACCACGCTGCGCTTTGCCACGCCTGCCGGCGCCGTGCAGCAGCAGGCCGATGCGCTGCTGCTGGCGCTGGGCGGCGCCAGTTGGCCCCAGCTGGGCAGTGACGGCGCCTGGCTGCCCTGGCTGGCCGGGCGCGGCGTGGCCGTGGCGCCGCTGCAGCCGGCCAATTGCGGTTTTGATGTGGGCTGGAGCCCCTATTTCAGCCAGCGCTTTGCCGGCGCGCCGATCAAGCCGGTGCGGCTGCGTTTTGACGATGGCCAAGGCGCGGCGTTTGATCGCCAGGGCGAGTTTGTGGTCACCGCTGGCGGCATCGAGGGCAGCCTGGTGTATGCCGCATCGGCCCGGCTTCGGGATGCCATCCGGCGTGCGGGCCCCTGCACGCTGCAGCTAGATCTGCTGCCCGGCCGCAGCCTGGCGCAGTTGGCCGCCGGGCTGGCCAAGGGCCGGGGCAATCGCTCGCTGCCCAATCACCTGCGGGAACATGCCGGCCTGGACAGCGTCAAGGTCGCGTTGTTGCGCGAGCGCTGGAGCGCCGACGAGCTGTCGCGCCGGGTGCAGGCTGATCCGGCCGGGCTGGCGGCCGAGCTCAAGGCCTGGTCGCTGACGCTGACGGCACCCCGGCCGGTCGAGGAGGCCATCAGCACCGCTGGCGGCGTGCGCTTTGAAGCGCTGGACCCCCACGCCATGCTGGCCGCCTTGCCGGGCGTGTTCTGTGCCGGCGAGATGATCGATTGGGAGGCGCCGACCGGCGGCTATTTGCTCAATGCCAGCCTGGCCAGCGGCAGGGTGGCCGCCCAGGGCCTGTTGGCGAGCTGGCGTGGTCCATTGGTAGATCAGCCGCAGCCGGGCTGACAGCGGCTAGCGCGCCACAATCCCGGCTTCGCGGCCCTGCCGCAGCCCTGGGGCCTGCCGATGATCGTCGTCCACCACCTCAACAATTCGCGCTCGCAGCGGGTGCTCTGGCTGCTGGAAGAACTGGGCCTGCCCTACGAGATCAAGCCCTACCAGCGCGACGCCAAGACCATGCTGGCGCCGCCCGAGTTGATGCGGGTGCACCCGCTGGGCAAGAGCCCGGTTGTCACCGATGGTGATGTCACGGTGGCCGAGACCGGCGCCATCGTCGAATACCTGCTGGAC
>JANLZT010000160.1:0-3146 GCA_031366465.1 Betaproteobacteria bacterium
CAAAAAAGCGTCGATCTGGTGCTGGCCTTCGGCCTTGAAGATCGAGCAGGTGGCGTACAGCAGGCGGCCGCCGGGCTTGAGCAGCGGCCACAGCGCGTCCAGCAGCTCGCGCTGCATTTGAGCCAGCGCGGCCACGTCGCCAGGCCGGCGCAGCCAGCGCACGTCGGGGTGGCGGCGCACGATGCCCGAGGCGGTGCAGGGGGCGTCCAGCAAGATCGCGTCGAAGGGCTGCCCGTCCCACCAGGCGTCCACCTGCCGGGCGTCGGCGGCCTGCAGGCGGGCCTGGCTGCCGGCCGCCGGCAGGCGCAGCCGGGTCAAGGTGTCCTGCACCCGGCCCAGGCGGCGGGCGTCGCTGTCAAGGGCCAGCAGGTCCAGATCCGCCAGCTCCAGCAGGTGGGCGGTCTTGCCACCGGGTGCGGCGCAGGCGTCCAGCACCCGGGCGCCGGGTGGCAGACGTGGCAGTGCACCACCGGCATGCAACAGCAGCGGCGCGGCGCGCTGGGCCGATGCATCCTGCACCGACACAGCACCGTCGGCAAAGCCCGGCAGGTCGAGCACGCCGCAGGGCTGGGCCAACACCAGGGCTTGGGGCCCGATCAGGGCGTCAGGCACGGCCGATGCCAGCAAACCGGCCTGGGCCAGGCGCTCGATATAGCCTGCGGCCGAACCATGGCGGGCGTTGGCCCGCAGCACCATCGGCGCCCGCTGGTTGGCGGTGGCCAGCAGTGCGGCCCAGTGCCCGGGCCAATCACGGCGCAACAGCGCTATCCACCAGGCCGGGTGGTTGTAGAGCGCCTCGGGCTGGCGCTGGGCCGCCGCCACCAGCGCATCACGCTCGCGCAAGAAGCGGCGCAACACCGCGTTGACAAACTTGGCCGCCGCTGGCGTGCGGGCCTGGGCGGCCGTGACGGCCTGGTCCACCAGGGTGTGCTCGGCATAGGGTGGGGCGGCGTCGTCAGGCCACAGCAGGGCCAACGCGGTGACCAGCAGCGAGCGCACCGCTGGCGGTGGCGCCTTGGGGGCCAGCAACGCCAGCGCGGCCTCGGCGCCGCCCAGCCGGCGCAGCACCTGGAAGCTCAGCGCCTGGGTGCCGGCGCGCTGGGCTGTTGGTACTTGCGCTATCAAGTCGGTCAGTGAGCGGCCGTTGCGGACTGCCGTCAGCGCATCGGCGGTCTGCCCCAGCAGTTGATGCAGCGGGGGGGCAGAGGCTGGCATCGGCATGGTTTCAGTCTATCGCCTGGGGTCATGGCGCCTGGCGGCAACAGGCCAGGGCACAGCCGGCACAATCCGGGCATCCACCGCGAAGCCCCCCGCCCAGATGCCCGACACCCCTGCCCTCAAGCGCTCCGAGGACGAGCTGGCCCAGATGCCCGCCAGCCAGCGCATCCGCTACCGCCTGGTGTCGGCGCATTGCCGCTACCACGCCAACGACAACATCGCCCAGCACATCCGCGAGGGCGAGCTGGCCGAGTTAAAAGTCGAGGTGCAGGGCCATTTGCAGCAGGTGCTGCAGTCGCTGGTGATCGACACCGCCAGCGACCACAACACCCAGGACACCGCCAAGCGGGTGGCCAAGATGTTTATCGATGAGGTCTTCCGCGGCCGCTATGTGGCGATGCCGGTGGTGACCGAGTTCCCCAATGCCTCGCGCCTGAACGAGCTGATGATCGTCGGCCCGATCACCGTGCGCAGCGCCTGCAGCCACCACCTGTGCCCGATCCTGGGCCGGGTCTGGATCGGCATCCTGCCCAACGAGCATTCCAACCTGATCGGCCTGAGCAAATACACCCGGGTCTGCGACTGGGTGATGAGCCGGCCGCAGATCCAGGAGGAGGCGGTGGTGATGCTGGCCGATGTGCTGCAGGACCGCGTCAAGCCTGACGGCCTGGCCATCGTGATGGAGGCCGACCACTTCTGCATGCACTGGCGCGGTGTGAAGGACAGCGACACCGCGATGACCAACAGCATGATGCGCGGCGCCTTCCTGAAAGACCCCAATCTGCGGCGTGAGTTTCTCTCGCTGCTGTCGAAGAAGAACGCGGTTTAAGCCGACCCGCTGGAGAATCGAACATGCTGGTACGCCTGATGTACGCGAGCCGCACCACCGCCGCCGTGGACCACGACGCGCTGATGGCCATCCTGCGCCAAAGCAAGGACAACAACCCGTCCCAGGGCGTGACCGGCCTGCTCTGCCACTGCAGCAGCAGCGCCATCTTCATGCAGGCGCTTGAAGGCGGCCGGATGGCGGTGAACCGGCTCTACAAGCGCATCGTGGCCGACCCGCGCCACACCGACGTGGTGCTGCTGAGCTACGAGGAGATCACCGAGCGGCGCTTTGCCGGCTGGGCTATGGGCCAGGTGAACATGTCGCGGCTGAACCCGGCACTGGTGCTCAAGTACTCGGCCACCGCCGAGCTCGACCCGTGCTCGATGTCAGGCAAGGTGTCGCTGGCGCTGTTCGAGGAGCTGGTGGCCACCGCGTCGGTGATGGGCGAGCGGGCTTGATGAATCGCCGTCACAGCCGCCCGACCTCGGCAAAGCCGAGCATCGAGCCCAGCAGCCGCGTCGGGAACTGCTGGGTCGCCAGGTTGTAGGCGCTGCCGGCCTGGTTGTAGACCTGGCGCGCAAACGCCAGTTGCGCGGGCGCATCCTTCAAGCGGCCCAGCGCCTGGCGCACCGCCGCGTCAGACCGCAGCGCCGGCTGCTGGTCCACCAGCGCCAGCAGGCGCACCAGCACAGCGGCCAGCACGGCGTCGGCCTTGCTCAGATCGGTCACGCTGTCGCGGGCCAGCGGCCGCCGCCGCACCGCCTCTTGCGCGGCCAGCAATTGGCCCTGGGCGGCGGCCACCGCATCGACCGCTGCCGACTCATCGACCAAAGGCTGCGCCACGCTGGCCAGCAGCGTCGCCAGGGCCTGGCCGCGCAGCGCGAAGGCACTGTCCACCGCCGCCCAGGCCGCCAGCACCGCCGCCCGCAGCGCGGTGACACGGTTGTGGGCCCCCAGCATCCACAGGCCCAGCACCACCAGCGCCGCCAGCCAAGGCAGCCAGGACAACAGGTCGACGGTCATGCCCCTGCCAGCCAGGCGCTGTGGCCGGCCGCCCGCAGCAAGCAGGCGGGGCAGGTGCCGCAACCATGGCCCCAGG
>JANLZT010000170.1:0-4335 GCA_031366465.1 Betaproteobacteria bacterium
GGCGCCAAAGGCGATGAACATGGTCAGCACAAAGCTGAGGTAGGCCTCGATGTCGGGCGCGGCGGTGATGCTCTTGGGCGCAAAACCCTGGATGAATGCAAACACCTGGCCAAACACAAAAAAGTAACAAAAGGCGACGCCCGCGATGAACAACGCGGTACTGGAGACCACCAACGGCAACACCAGTTTCTTTTCGTGACTGTAAAGACCCGGCGCGACAAAGGCCCAGACCTGGTACAGCACCACCGGCAGCGCCACCAGGAAGGCCGCCATCATCGTGATCTTGAGCGGCACGATGAAGGGCGAGATCACATTGGTGGCAATCAAGGTGGTGCCCTTGGGCAAATGGGCCACCAGCGGCGCGGCCAGCATGTCGTAAAGGCCGGCCGGGCCCGGCCACAGGCACAGCGCGGCAAACACCAGCCCCACCGCGATCAGCGCCCGCACCAGCCGGTCGCGCAGCTCGATCAGGTGGGTGACAAAGGGTTGCTCGGTGCCTTCGAGCTCGTCCTTGGGTTCAGCGGCCATGGCGCGTCACAGCTTTTGTGGGCCCATCGGGCCCGGCGGGCGGTGCCGCGCCACCCGCGCCGCACCCGACTGCACCTGGCCGCGCACCCCGGCGCGCTGCTTGTACCAGCGCGGCATGGCACTGCGCTTCAAGCGCCAGCGCTTGTTGGGCCGTTTGTACTGCGGCGGCGGCGGCGTGTAGGGCATGGCCGTGCCACTGGCCTCAACGCCCAGGGCATTGTTGAGATCCTGGAACTGGCTGCCAAAGGCCTGCTGCGCATCGCCCACCTCGCGCTGCACGGTCTGCTCGACATCGCGCGCGGCGCTCTCGAACTGCGACTTCATCTTCTGCAGTTCTTCCAGCTCGATAGAGCGGCTGACCTCGGCCTTGACGTCGGCCACATAGCGCCTGGCCTTGCCCATCAAGGTGCCTACCGTGCGCGCCACCCGCGGCAGCTTCTCGGGGCCGATGACGATCAGCGCCACCGCGCCGATCAGCGCGATCTTGTCGAAGCCGAAATCGATCATCTGGGCTCAAATCCGGGCTCAAAGCCCGCGCGCAATGCTGCCAGGGGGTTCAAGACTTGGTCTTGGCTTGGACGTCAACGGTGTTGTCGTCGGCCATCTTGTTGGCGCCCACCTGCTGGGGCGGCGCATGGGCGGCGGCGTCCGCCGAGCCGGTGCCGTCCTTGACGCCGTCCTTGAAACCCTTGACGGCGGCGCCCAGGTCGCTGCCCACGTTTTTGAGCTTTTTGGTGCCGAAGATCAGCACCACCACGACCAGCACGATCAGCCAGTGCCAGATGCTGAATGAACCCATGGAAGACTCCTCAAAGACCAGCGATGCGAAACCGTTGATTCTAGGTCAGCACGCTGGCTGACGCTGGCACCGGGGCTGCCTCAGCCGCGCAGCCAGGGCCGGGGGCCGCCCATCACATGCAGGTGCAAGTGCATCACCTCCTGCCGGCCGTCGGGCCCGGTGTTGATCAGGTGGCGATAGCCTTGGGTGACGCCCAGGCTCAACATCAACTGGGGGCTGATGGCCAGCATGTGGCCCAGCAGCGCCTGGTGCTCGGGCCCGACATCGACCATGCTGGTGATGTGCTGCTTGGGCACGATCAGGATGTGCACCGGCGCCCAGGGGTGGATGTCGTGGAAGGCCAGCACCTGCTCGTCCTCATGCACCTTGCGGGCCGGGATCTGGCCGGCGACGATCTTGCAGAAAAGGCAGTGGGGGTCGGTGTGCATGGTCGAAAAACGCAGGATGAGGGCCTGGGCCTGGTCAGGCTGGCATCGGCCGGCGGTCGTTGAGCGCCAGCCAGCCGCGCAGCACCCGGTAGAGAAACCACAGCGAGATCAGGCCCCAGGCGATCCAGCCCGGCGCGATCAGCAGCACCCACAGCGGCGCGGTGATGGCGTAGAGGATGGCGCAGAACACCACGCTGCGGATGCGCCAGCTGAAGTGGCTGGCCTGCCAGGACCCGGCCGCGTCACCCCGCTTGACCAGGTCGAGGACCAGCGCCACCAGCAGCAGCAACACACTGCCCTGCGCGCCCGGCAGCACCGCGCCCACCGCCACGATGGCATGCAGGGCATAGCTGATGTGGCCGATGCTGCGCAGTGACGACTCGGTCGCGGGGCTCAGCACCACGGTGGTGGACAGATCGTTCATCAAACATCCTCCTGTTCACGTTGGGCCGCCTTGCGCAGCGCAAATTCTTCCAGCCCCGACAAGCCCTCGCGGCGCAGCAGCTCGGCCAAGACATCGGCCGGCGACAGACCGAAATGGGCCAGCGCGATCATCGAGTGGAACCACAGGTCGGCCACCTCGCAGACGATCCTCTCAGGCGCGCCATCCTTGGCCGCCATCACCGTCTCGGTGGCCTCTTCGCCGACCTTCTTGAGGATCGCGTCGGTGCCCTTGGCAAACAGCCGCGCCACATAACTTTTGTCGGGGTCACCACCGTTGGCGGGCTTGCGTGACTCGATCACCGCAGCCAGGCGGGCGAGTTGGTCTTGCGACAGGGCGTCCTGGCGGGGGCTCGGGCTGGCGCTTGGACGGGGGCTCATCGGCGGTAAATCTGTTCGGGGTCTTGCAGCACCGGGTCGGTGCTCAACCATTGCTGGCCATCGAGCTTGCGAAAAAAGCAACTGTGGCGGCCGGTGTGGCAGGCGATGCCCGGCTGGTGGCCCAACTGGGTGACCTTGAGCAGCAGCACATCGGCGTCGCAATCGAGGCGGATGTCATGCACCTGCTGGAAATGCCCGCTCTCCTCGCCCTTGTGCCATAGGCGTTTCCGCGAGCGGCTCCAATACACCGCCTGGCCACGCTGGACGGTGAGCGCCAGCGCCTCGCGGTTCATGAAGGCGAACATCAGCACATCGCCGCTGCCGGCCTCTTGGGTGATCACCGGCACCAGGCCCTGGGCGTCCCACGCAATACTGTCCAACCAGTTCATCGCGCCAGTGTAGCCAGACCTGGCCGCAGGCTGCCTGCACGCCAGCTTGCACGCCAGCCGGCCGGCGATTCAGGCCAGGTCGGTGCCAGCGTAGGCCGCAGCCAGCGGGAAATCAGCCGCCAGCAGGCCGGGCGCCGGCAAGCGCTCGCCAGCGCTGCACAGCCGGGTGCCCCAACTGCCATCGGCGTCGCGCAGATGCAGCTCGGCGCGCTGCTCGTCCTGGCTGATGATCCAGTAGGCGCGCAGGCCGGGCAGGCGCTGGTAGGCGGCGCGCTTCTCGCGGCGGTCGGTCTGGACGGTGGATTCACTGAGTACTTCAACGATCAGGGCGGCGTCGGACAGCAGCTTGACATCGCCCGCCGGGCCGCCGCCGCAGTGCACCAGCACATCGGGGTAGTAGACGCTGTCGCTGGCCCGCACCTGCAGTTTCACGTTGTTGATGAAGACCTGGCAGGGTGTGCCGTCGAAGCGGTCGGACAGCGTCTTCGCCACGTTGAGCGAGATGCGGTTGTGACGCATCGTTCCGCCTGTCATCGCATGAACGCGCCCGCCCACGTATTCGTGGCGCGTCGGGCTGGCATCCTCGAACTTCAGATATTCGAACAGGTGCAGCGGTGATTGCAGCGCGTGAGTCACGTTTTGATTCTACGCAGACGAGCGCTGACTTCCTACAATTCCGGCCATCGCCCATCTCGCAAAGCACCGTCATGCCAGTCAACCTGCAAGCCCCCAAACCGCAAGACCTGCACCCCGTTCCCGGCGTCGAACTCGGCATCGCGATGGCCGGCATTCGCAAGGCCGACAAACGTGATTTGACCGTGGTGACCGTGGCCGAGGGCTCGCACGTGGCCGGCGTGTTCACGCGCAACCGCTTCTGCGCGGCGCCGGTGCAACTGTGCCGCCAGCACCTGGCCGCCAAGGTCGGCACGCGGGCGATCCTGATCAACACCGGCAACGCGAATGCGGGCACCGGCGAAGACGGCCTGGCGCGGGCGCGATCGACCTGCGTGGCGTTGGCCCGTCACCTGAACCTGGCCCCTGAACAGGTGCTGCCGTTCAGCACCGGCGTCATCATGGAAAGCCTGCCCAACGACCGCATCGAAGCCGGCCTGCCCGCCGCGCTGGCCGATCTGCGCGCCGACCATTGGGCGCAGGCCGCCGAAGCCATCATGACCACCGACACACTGCCCAAGGCGGCTTCGCGCCAACTGCAGATCGGCGGCAAGAGCGTCAGCCTCACCGGCATCAGCAAGGGGGCCGGCATGATCCGCCCCAACATGGCGACCATGCTTGGCTTCATCGCCACCGACGCGGTGGTGGATGCCACGCTGATGCAGGCGCTGGTGAGCGAGGCGGCCGACTTTTCCTT
>JANLZT010000203.1:0-1668 GCA_031366465.1 Betaproteobacteria bacterium
GGGCGGCGGTCACGGCAGCATCGATGTCGGCGGCGTTGCCGCGTGCAATCTCGGCCAGCAGGCTGCCATCGCTGGGGTTGTGCAGGGCCAGCGTTTCACCGCTGCTGCCGGCGCGCCAGGCGCCACCGACCAGCACCAGGCGGGTGTCGAATCCGAGGTCTTGCATCGGGGTCTCCAGCGCCAGGGCTTGGGGTGACGGGCTCAGGCGTAGGGCGTGAAAGTGTTGCCGTCACGGCTGAGCAACTGCATCAACTTCGGGTGGATGAAAAGCTTTTCCTTGCCCAGCTGCATTTCACGCAGCACGCCCAACGCCACCAGATCTTTCAGGTATCGCGAGGCAGCCTGGCGTTGCGCGATGCCCTTGTCCACCAGGTTGGCTATGCGGCAATAGGGCTGCTCGAAGACCACCTCCACCAGCTCGCGGCTGTAGATCTTGGGCAGGCGCTTGCGCACATGCTCGGTGGTGTGCTCGGCCAGGCTGCGGATGGCGGCAATCTTGGCGCTGGTCCATTTGGAGGTGGCCTCCACCGCCTGCAGCATGAACAGCAGCCAGGGCTGCCAGGCCTGGCTGCGGGTCACATCCAGCAGCAGGCGGTAGTAGTCGGCCCTGTGGGCAATGAGGTGGCGGCTCAAGTACAGGATGGGCAGACCCAGCAGGTCTTGCTGGATCAGGTACAGGATGTTGAGCACCCGGCCGGCGCGGCCATTGCCGTCGATGAAGGGGTGGATGGCTTCGAACTGGTAATGGCCCACGGCCATGCGCACCAAGGGGTCCAGCGTGTCTTCGTTGTGAAGAAAGCGCTCCCAGTCGGCCAGCAGGTCGCGCAGCCGGGCCTCGCCCTCGGGCGGGGTGTAGATCACCTCACCGGTGCGGTCATTGGCCAACTGGGTGCCGGGCGTGCGGCGGATGTCCAGGTCCACGCCCTTGATCGTGCGGCAGATATCCACCGCCGTGGCGGTGCACAGCGGGCGGTCTTTCAGTGATAAATAGCCCCGGTGCAGGGCCGACCGGTAGCGCAGCGCCTCCTTGGTGGCAGGGTCGGCCAGCGTGCTGCCCAACAGATGACCCTGGGCATGCTGGAACAACCGGTCGGTGGTGGTGACGATGTTTTCGATCTCCGAGCTGTCCTTGGCTTCGAGCAGCGGGATCGTGTTGATCAGCATGGTCTGGTTGGGGATCAGCTCGGCGGCCTGCTTCAACTCAGCCAGCGCGGCGCGGGCGCTGATGCAGGCCTTCAGCACGGCCTTGCTTTCAAGGTCAGCCGCTGGCGGCAAGGTCGGCAGGCTGTTGTACGGCACATCAGCACGCCAAGGCGGCGGCAGGCCAGTCATGGTGACGAATCCTGGTTTCGGCGACATATGGGGCAGCATAGGTCGCTGGCGGCGACAGGTCAACATGACGTGTCGCTGAAAGCAATATATTGCGACACGTCACCGCCTCATGTCGCCGCCGACGACGCCCGTGACTTGGCCAGGCTTTGCGGCATCATCGCCCCCACCTTGGCGCCCCACCCAGCCTGACATCTGCATGAGTGTTTTTCTGTTCAAGCGCCTGCTCACCTTTCTGGCCACGCTGGCGGTGGCGTCGGTGCTGGTGTTTGCGGCGCTGGAGCTGCTGCCCGGCAACGTGGCGCAGGTGATGCTGGGCGAGACCGCCACGCCCGAGGC
>JANLZT010000208.1:0-2950 GCA_031366465.1 Betaproteobacteria bacterium
GGCTTTCGACCCCCACCCCAACCCTCCCCCTGCCCGGGGGAGGGGGCCGTCTCCGCCTGCGGCCAGCGCCAGCAGGCGCTCGACGCTGATGTCGGTGCCGCGCAACTCGGCCGCGATCAGGCCGTTGCGCAAGACCAGCACGCGGCTGCAGACGGTGGCCACTTCTTCGAAATCGGTGGACACCACCACCAGCGCGGTGCCGGCTGCGGCCCGCTCGCGCAACAGGCCGTAGATCGCGCGCTTGGCGCCCACGTCCACGCCGGCGGTGGGCTCCTCCAGCACCACCAGGGGCTTGTCCAGCGCAAACCAGCGTGCCAGCACCACCTTCTGCTGATTGCCGCCTGAGAGCTGCTGGGCCTCGGCCGCCGGGGCCGGCGGGTTGACATCGAACTGGCGGATCAGTTTGAACGCGCGGCCGGTCTCACGCCGCCGCCGGCCCAGGGCCAGGCCGCTGTCGCCATGCAGCGGCGGGTTGGGGAACAGGTTCTCCAGCACGCTCATGCTGGCGGCCAGGTTTTCGTCCAGCCGCTCGCTGGCCACATAGGCCACCCCCGCCCGGATGGCATCGGCCGGGCCGTCGAATTGGCAATCCCGGCCTTGCAGCGTCATCTTGCCGGCCGACAAGGGCTCACGGCCGAACAGCGCCCGGCTGATGGCCTCATGCCCGGCGCCGCGCAGGCCCACCAGGCCCAGCACCTCGCCGGCATGCACCGCCAGGCTCAGGGGCCCGGCATTGCCGCTGGCGGCATGGCTGAGCTGCAGCACTGGCGGGCCAATCTTGGTGGCGGCGTCGGCCTTGGCCAGCGTGGCCGCCAGGGCCTTGCCGACGATCCAGCGCACCAGCTCGTCCTCACTGCTGGTGGCGGTGGCCAGCACGGCCACCAGCTTGCCGTCGCGCATCACCGCCGCGCGGTCACTGATGGCCATCACCTCGTCCAGCCGGTGCGACACATAGACCATCGCCATGCCCTGGGCCCGCAGGCCGCGCAGCACGCCAAACAGCCGCGCCACGTCGGCGGCCGGCAGGCTGGCCGAGGGCTCGTCCAGCACCAGCACGCGGGCTTTGACTTCCAGCGCCCGGCCAATCGCCAGCAGGGATTTCTCGGCCCGGGTGAGTGAAAACACGCGGCGCCGGGGGTCGATATCGCAGCCCACGCGGGCCATCACCCGGCGCGCGGCGGACTCGGCCGCGCGCCAATCGATCAGGCCGAAGCGGCGCGGGTAGCCCATGCCCAGGGCCACGTTCTCGGCCACCGTCATCCAATCGACCAGGCCCAGGTCTTGATGGATAAAAGCGACCGGCTCATGTTGGCCCCCAAGGCCGCCGCTCTGCGGCGTCCGCCCCCCCGAGGGGGACCAAGGAAACTTGGGGCGGCCCGGCGTTTCCTTGGCGCGATCAGCCGTGCGCCAGACGGCCTGCGGCCGGCCGTCAAACACGATCTCACCGCTGTCGGCCGGGTAGATGCCGGCCAGCAGCTTGATCAGCGTGCTTTTGCCAGCGCCGTTCTCGCCCAGCAGCGCCAGGATCTCACCGGCGTGCACATCCAGCGTCACCGCGTCCACCGCCTGGGTGCCGCCAAAGCGCTTGCTGATGGCCTGGAACTGCAGCAGCGCGGGGCCCGCACTTGGCGTGGCGGCGCTCACCGCAGCCCCGCCCCGGTGGTGGCCAGCCGGATGCGGTAGATCGAGCTGCTGGCGGCGATGAACAGCTCATCGCCCGCCACCCCGCCGAAACAGACATTGCCCACTTTCTCGGGCACCGCGATGCGGGCCAGCCGCGTGCCGTCGGGGTGGTAGACCTGCACGCTGTCGCCGCTGCTGGTGTAGACAAAGCCGCGCACATCGACGCGGAAGCCGTCCGCCAAGCCAGGGCTGACCACCGCAAACACCCGGGGCCGGGCCAGATCCTGCCCGCCGACCACCTCGAAGGCCACGATGTGGTGGTGGCCGCTGCCGTCCTGGCGCGTGGCGGCCGAGGTGTCGGACACATACAGCAGCGACTCATCGGGTGAGAACGCCAGGCCGTTGGGCTCTTCGACGAAATCGCTGACGATGCGCAGCGCGCCGCTGGCCGGGCAGAAGCGGAAGACATAGTGCTTGCCCAGCTCACTGGGCGCGGCATGGCCCTCGTGGTCGGACAGGATGCCGTAGGGCGGGTCGGTGAACCAGAGCGTGCCGTCGGATTTGACAACGATGTCGTTGGGCGAATTCAATCGCCGGCCCTGGTAGTGGCTGACCACCAGCTCATCGGCCAGCGCCACCAAACCGGGGCCGGACGCTTGGCAAAAGCGGGTGCGGATGACAGCCCGCTGGCCGTGCGAGCAGTGCAGCAGCGCGCCATCGGCCTCGCGGATATGGCCGTTGGTGTAGTCCACCGCATCGCGCCACACCGTCATGCCCGTATCGGCCTGCCAGCGCAGCATGCGGTTGTTGGGGATGTCGCTCCACAGCAGCGATTGGTCCTCGGCCATCCACACCGGGCCCTCGCTCCAGATGGCGCCGGTGCACAGGCGCTGTAGCGGGCCGGCGCCAGTGGCGATGGGCTCGAAGCGGGGATCGAAGACTTGCAGGTCCATCCCGGCAAGTCTGGCAGACTGGCCGTTACCGGTAACTAGGCCTTTCCCGAAGGTTTTCGGGCCCCCGCTCACTCCTATGATGGCCCGCGATTTCAACCCCAATCCAGGAGCGCTTGTGACGGCTTTGAGTGGTTATCGGTATCCCCTGCCACGGCGGCGCAGCGGCGCGCCTCGCGGGTGCTAGCCCGCCGCGTGGCTGGCGCCGATGCCGGCGCCGCCAATGCCACCGCCACCACGGGCACGGCGGGCGCCAAGGCACGCGCCGTCACCATGGCCGATGTGGCGGCCCAGGTGGGGGTGTCGAAGATGACGGTCTCGCGGGCGCTCAACCGGCCGACCAGCAGTGCGCGCGGCAGCACCGAGGCGCTGCGCCA
>JANLZT010000214.1:0-13775 GCA_031366465.1 Betaproteobacteria bacterium
TGCTTGTCGCGGTGCAGCTCGGTGCAGAACTCGTAGACCGCAGCCTCGTCGTCCTTCATCCCGGCCGGGCGCCGGTTCTGCGCCAGCTCGGCGGCAATGCGCGGGTCCAGCCCGGCCTTCAGCGCAAGCGGCAGGTGGGCAAACCACTCGTACTGCGATGTCCAGTGGCGGGCGGTGATCAGGATCGCAAATTCATTCAGCCGCAACGGGATGGAGGTGTTGTAGCGGATGTACTCGCCCACCCGCTGCAGCCGGTCGCCCAGGTCGGGGCTGCGGGCCCAGGCATTGAAAGGCCCATTGGCCATCAGCCGGTTCACCGCCGCCGCATCCACTGGCGCGCCACCGCCGCGCGGCCCGGCCAGCAGCGATCCCACCAGCTTGGTCTGCTCGGGCGTGAGCTGGTCCTGGGTGAGCAGCGGAAACCGCTCAGCCGCCTGGGCACACAGGCTGCTGGTCGCGATCAAGGCTGCGGCGAGGACTTGACTCATGGCTTTGTCTCCAGTGGTGGGCCGCGCAGGTTGCGTGGCTGGGCTCACCCTAGCATGGACCTGCCACCTCGCGGCCCGCCGCGACACCGGAGGCGCCGCGCGCAAGGCACCGACGCAATCAGCCGCGCCGGCTGCTGGCGCTGGACAGCCAGTCGCAGCGCAAACGCCCCTGGCGATGCAGCCGGCCGCGCCAGCGCACATAGAGGCCGGGCAGGGCCACCAGCAAGGCGCACAACAGCAGCACCGGCAGCGATTGCATGAACCAGGACATCGGCAGGCCGGTCCAGCCGGCCACCCAGACTGCGAGCAAACCGTCCCAGACTTGCTGCTCCACCTGGTGGCCCAGCGGATGGCTGAGGTGCCATTGTTTGATGCTGCTGAGTTGCTGCAGGGTCATCGTGTGCTCCAGCGGATGGGCGCGATCCTAGGCCTGCCAGCGATGGGCGCATCCGTTGAAGTAGGGGTCTCGCGCGGCGGTTTGCGGCGCGCCGCTGTCGCGCCCGGCCAGGCTCAGGCCGGGTAGCTGCCTGGCAGCAGGATGGATTGGTCCACCTGCTCGATGCGGGTGCGGCCGCAGAAGGCCATCGTCACGTCCAGCTCTTTGTGGATGATCTGCAGCGCCTTGGCAACCCCGGCCTCGCCCATCGCCCCCAGGCCATAGGCCATGGCCCGGCCGATGTAGGTGCC
The DNA here is from genome assembly GCA_031366465.1 of Betaproteobacteria bacterium. GTDB lineage: Bacteria > Pseudomonadota > Gammaproteobacteria > Burkholderiales > Burkholderiaceae_C > Pseudaquabacterium. The sequence continues at coordinate 1,176 of JANLZT010000214.1, forward strand.
GCGGGCGCCCAGGGCCCAGGCCTTGAGCACATCCTGGCCGCTGCGGATGCCGCCGTCCATGTGCACCTCCAGCCGGTGGCCCACCTCGGCGACGATGGCCGGCAGGGCGGCGATGCTGGACGGCGCGCCGTCGAGTTGGCGGCCGCCGTGGTTGCTGACGACGATGGCATCGGCACCGCTGTCAGCCGCCAGCCGGGCGTCTTCGACATCCATGACGCCCTTGAGGATCAGCTTGCCGCCCCATTGCTTTTTGACCCACTCGACGTCCGGCCAGGACAGGCGTGGGTCGAACTGCTCATTGGTCCAGGCCGCCAGTGAGTTCATGTCGCTGACGCCCTTGACGTGGCCCACCAGGTTGCCAAAGCTGTGGCGGCGGGTAGCGGCCATGCCCAGGCACCAGCGCGGTTTGCCCATCAGGTTGAGGATATTGGCCAGGGTCGGCCGGGGCGGCGCGGTCAGGCCGTTTTTCAAATCCTTGTGGCGCTGGCCAATCACCTGCAGATCGAGCGTGAGCACCAGCGCACTGCAGCGGGCGGCGCGGGCCCGCTCGATCATGCGCACCATCGCCTCGCGGTCGCGCATCATGTAGAGCTGGAACCAGAACGGCGCTTTGGTGTGGGCGGCGATGTCCTCGATCGAGCAGATGCTCATGGTGCTCAGAGTGAAGGGGATGCCGAACTTCTCGGCGGCCTTGGCCGCGTGGATCTCGCCGTCGGCATGCTGCATGCCGGTCAGGCCCACCGGGGCGATGGCCACCGGCATCGTCACTGCCTGGCCGGCCATGGTGGTGGCCAGGCTGCGGTTTTCCATGTTCACCGCCACCCGCTGGCGCAGCTTGATCTGCTGAAAGTCGCTCTGGTTGGCGCGGTAGGTGCTCTCGGTCCAGCTACCGCTGTCGGCATAGTCGTAGAACATCCGCGGCACGCGCCTTTTGGCCAGCAGGCGCAGGTCTTCGATGGTGGTGATCACCGTCATGCGCAAACCCCGCCACCGCCGCAGCCATGGATAGCCTCGTCGCCCAGCGCCACCTGGCATTGGCCGGTGGCGGGGTCAAAGCCCAGTGCCTGCAGATGCTGGGCCAGCGCGGCGTCCATCATTTGGGCATGCTGGGGGAACCAGACTGCCAGCTCGCTCACCGCCATCCGCAGCGGCTCGAAATCGGCCTCCTCGGGGTCAGCGGCGCGTTCGGCGCAGCCTTGCATCACCGCCAGCACCTCCTGATGCTGGCCAGCGTGGCAGTTGCCGGGGGCAAAACCGGTGGCCTCCATCCAGCGCTCTTCTTGCGCAAAGTGGTCCACCGTGTGGTCCACCAGGGCCTGGAAGCGGGCCAGCAGCAGCGGCTCCGGGCCGCCGAGCGCGGCGTCGGTGGCGCCCAGCAAGCTGACGAATTCTGCGTGTGTGGCATCCATTTGCGGATGCTGCAGGGCCAGCGTGTCGGTCCAGGTCAGGGCGGTCATGGCAGGTGGGGCTGGAGGCAAGAATGGCGGGGCGGCCGAGCTTACCAGCGCGTGCTGCGCCGTCCCGCCGGATCGGCCAGCCTGGCCCAGCTCAGTTGGCGTAGCTGCTGCTGGGCGGTGGCGGTGGGCGGCGGCGCGGCGTGAGGTTGATCTTCAACTCGGCTTGGCTGCTGCCGCTGGCCTGCAGCCGGGTGACCGGCTGGTCGCTGAGCTGGTCAGGGTGCCAGGGCTTGAGATCGAGCTGGCCGTCGGGCACATTGGCCAGCGTGATCTGGCCTTTCTCGTCGCTGACCCCCGCCCAGGGCGTGCTGCTGATCAACACATGGCCGCGCATCGAGCCATGCAGGTGGCAGCCCAGCGCGATGATGCCCGGCACATCCAGCTTGACGTCGGCGGTGGCGGCGCTGCCGTTGCTCTTGATGGCCGCCATGCGGTACTCAAACTGCTGGGCCGGCGGCACATTGCCCAGTGGCCCGCCGGGCTGCGAACGCACATGGTGGTCGAAGCGGTCGCGGTTGACAAAGCGCACCGTGGCACCCACCGGCACCACGCTGACATAGGGCTCGAAGCGGATGTTCTGCTGGGCGATCTCCAGCGGCCCGGGCAGCGGCTGGGGCGCCCAGGCCGCCGCCGGCAGCGCCTGCACCACCACATTGGCGGCTGGCTTGCCGTCCAGGCCCAGCACGGTGATCTGCAATTGGGCGGCCTGGCTGGCGGGGCTGCAAACGGCCAGGCCGAAGCTCAGCAGCAGGGCCGGCAGCAGCGCCGGCAGGGGGTGGGGGCGGTGGGTTTGCATGGTGCATCGATCATAGGGTTGCGGGCTCTGCAGCAGCAAGTGCGCTGCGGGCCGGCGCCACCCAGCCGGCGGCGCGCTGCAGTGCGCCCACCCGCACCCCCAGCAGGCGGATGCGGCGGGTCAAGTCCACCCGCTTCAGGCACAGGCCGGCGGCCAGGCGCACGGTGGCCGGGTCGTGGGTGGGCAGCTCGATCGTCATGTCCCGCGTGACGGTCTTGAAATCCTCAAACCGCAGCTTGATGCCGATGGTGCGGCCCACATAGCCCTTGCGCTGCAGGTCGGCCGCCACCTGGTGTGCCAGCTCGGTGAAGACCGCGCCCAGCTCGGCCTTGTCGCGCTTGGCGTGCAGGTCGCGCTCGAAGGTGGTCTCGCGGCTCATCGACACCGGCTCGCTGTGGGTGACCACCGGGCGGTCGTCGACGCCGTGCGAGGCGTCGTGCAACCAGGCGCCATAGCTGCGGCCAAACAGCTGCACCAGCCAGCCGCGGTCCTGCTGCGCCAGTTGGCCGATGGTGGCGATGCCCAGCGTGGCCAGCTTGGCGCCGGCCTTGGGGCCGATGCCGTTGATGCGCCGTGCCGGCAAGGGCCAGATGCGCTCGGGCAGGTCAGCCAGGGTCAGCAGGGTCAGGCCGTCGGGCTTGTCCAGATCGCTGGCGATCTTGCTCAGCAGCTTGTTGGGCGTGATGCCCACCGAGCAGCTCAGGCCGGTGGCGCGCCGCACATTGTTTTTCAAGTCCAGCGCGATGGCGCGCACGCCGCCATGCGGGTCGTGGGCCACTGCGTCCTGGGCGCCGGGGTGCTCGCTCAGGTCGATGTAGAGCTCGTCGATGCCGCGGTCCTCGATCACCGGGGCCAGCTCGGCCACCGCCGCCTTGAAGCGGCGCGAATAGGCCCGGTACTGCTCAAAGTCCACCGGCAGCAGCACCGCCTGCGGGGCCCGCAGCGCGGCCTTCATCAAGCCCATGCCGCTGTGCACGCCCAGGTCGCGTGCGGCATAGGTGGCGGTGGTGATCACGCCGCGCCCGGCATAGCCGTCCAACGTGGCAAAGCGGCGGGTGCCGTTGGCCAGCAACTCGGGCTGGTGGCGCCGGCCGCCGCCGATCACCACCGGCTGGCCGGCAAGTTCGGGGTAGCGCAGCAGTTCCACCGAGGCATAGAAGGCGTCCATGTCGAGGTGGGCGATCCAGCGGCGCGGCGGCATGCGGCGTTTTACACGATTGCGCAGGCCGGGGCGCTTTACCGAACTTCACGAAGCTCGGGTCCAAAATATGTGCAAGTTGCACATATCATTCGGCCATCCCCACCCTGACAGGAGCCGCCCATGTCGCCGTTCAAACCGCAACGATCTGATGGGCACCACCGCCGCACCGCGCCGGCCTGGCAGGCGGCTACCGCCTTGCTGGTGGCCGCCGCACTGACGCTGGGCGTGGTGGCCTGTGGCGGTGGTGGTGGCGGTGGTGGTGGCGTTGAGGTGGCCGCCACGCCTGCCGCTGCGGTGACGCCCACCGCCTTCACCCAGGGCACGATCACCGGCTTTGGCTCGATCATGGTCAACGGCGTGCGCTTTGACGACAGCACCGCCACTGTCACCGACGACGCCGGCACCGCCCGCACCGCGCAATCGCTGCGCCTGGGCATGCGGGTGGAGGTTGACCACGCCAATGTGGATACCAGCGCTGGCACCGCGCGTGCCGCAGCGGTGCGCTATGGCAGCCTGGTGCTGGGGCCGGTGGCCGCTGTCGATAGCGCTGCCAACAGCCTCACGGTGCTGGGCCAGGTGGTGGACGTGACCACCAGCACGGTGTTCTCCGACAGCCTGTCGGCCGGCCTGAGCGCCGTGGCCACCGGCGCGGTGATCGAGGTGCATGGCCTGGCCGACGCCGCCACCGGCCACATCAGCGCCACCCGGGTGGAAGCGGCAGCCAGCGCCACCAGCTACAAGCTGCGCGGCACGGTGGCCGGCCTGGATGCCGCCGCCAAGACCTTCAACATTGGCGCTACCGCGATCAGCTACGCCGGCCTGGCCAGCAGCGCCGTGCCCACTGGCCTGGCCAACGGCATGGCCTTGCGGGTGCAACTGGCCACCGCACGCAGCGCCGGTTTCTGGGTGGCGCAATCACTCGGGGCCAAGGGCGGCCAGCCGGCCGACCATGGCAACGGCCAGTCGGGCCATGTGCGCGGCAAGATCAGCGCCTTCACGTCGGCCAGCCAGTTCACGGTGGACGGCGTGGTGGTGGATGCCAGCCATGCCAGCTTCCCGGACGGCAGCGCCGGCCTGGCGCTGGGCGTCGAGGTGGAGGTCGAAGGCACGGTGAGCAACAGCGTGCTGGTGGCCAGCCAGGTCTCGTTGGAGAGCCGCCACCAGGCCGACGACAGCCACAAGTGGCAACTCTTTGGTGCGATCAGCGCGCTGGACGCCGCCACCAAGACCTTTGTGGTGCGGGATGTCACCGTCAGCTATGGCAGCGCCACCCGCTATGTCGGCGGCACGCTTGCCGATCTGGTGCTGGGCCGCAAGGTGCATGTCACGGGCGCGGTGGGCAGCACCCGCAGCCAGTTGCAGGCGGCGGTGGTGAGCTTCGAGTAGGGCAGGCCCGGTGGCAGACCCCAGCCCCGCAGGTGCAGCGCCTGACGACGCGCCGTCCAGCGCGCTGGCCGGCGCCTTGCGCGCGGTGCTGGGGCCGCTGGCGCGGCTGGCGCTGGCGCGGGGCATCACCCACGGCGCGCTGGATGAGTTGCTCAAGCAGGCGCTGGTAGCGGCCGCCGACAACAGCCATGCCGACCTGCCGGCGCACCGCCGCGTCAGCCGCATCACCACCGCCACCGGCATCCACCGCCGCGAGGTGACGCGGCTGGTCAGCGGCCTGCGCGGCGGCGCCGCCGCCAGCTTGCGTGCAGCCCGCTCGCAGGCCAGTGAGCTGTTCACCCACTGGCGCAGCAACCCGGCCTACTGCGACCTGCGCGGCTCGCCCGCCGAGCTGCCGCGCCAGGGCCCTGCGCCCAGCTTTGAGAGCCTGGCGCAAGCCATCACCCGCGACGTCCACCCGCGCAGCCTGCTGGATGAGTTGCTGCGCCTGGGCCTGGCCGCCCACGACGCCGGGCGCGACAGCGTGCGCCTGCTGCGCGAGGCCTTTGTGCCCCAAGGCGATGCCGGCCGCATGGCCGCCGTGCTGGGCCGCAACGTCGGCAGCCACCTGGCCAGCGCGGTGGACAACCTGCTGCTGGGCGACCGCCACCATCTGGAACAAGCGCTGTTTGCCGACGGCCTGAGCGAGGCGTCGGTGGCCGAGTTCCGGCGCCTGGCGCGGGCCCAGTGGCAGGCGGTGCTGGACCGCCTGGTGCCGGCGCTCGAAGCCCTGGTGGCCCGCGACGCTGCCGCGCTTGCGCAAACCGTCGAACCTGCCAGTCCAGCCCCCGCCCGCCACCAGGTGCGGCTGGGCCTGTACACCCATACCGATGCCCCGCCGGCCGCCCCGGCGCCCTTTGTTGACGCTGCCGCACCGGACCCGCTGCCATGACCACCTCACTCACCCCCCGCCCCGCCGCAAGACCCCAGCGCCGCCTGGCTGGCCGCAGCCTGCACCGCTGCCTGCAGCGCTACATGCACTACCTGCCGGATGTCGCGGCCTTCTGCGGCGCCTTGCTGTTTGCCGGGCTGGCGGCGCTGCTGACCGGCTCACTCAGCGGTTGCGGCGGCGGGGTCGGCAGCGAGGGCACCGGCTCGTTTGCGTCCGGCACCATCACCGGCTTTGGCTCGATCATCGTCAACGGCGTGCATTTCGACGACAGCGCGGCCCAGGTGCAGGGCGATGACGGCCAGGCCCTGGCCGGCAGCGCGCTGGCGCTGGGCATGGTGGTGCAGGTCAGCGCCGGGCCGATCAGCACCGCAGCCGATGGCCGCAGCGTGGCGGTGGCCAGCACGGTGCGCACCCAGCGTGCGCTGGTGGGCCCTGCCGATGCGGTCAGCGTCGCAAACGGCCGCTTGACGGTGCTGGACCAGACCGTGCTGGTGTCGGCCGACACGGTCTTCGATGAGCGCCTGGGCGGTGGCCTGGCCGCGCTGGCCGCCGGCCAGTGGCTGGAGGTCTACGGTGACTACAACCCGGGCACAGCCGCCTTTGCGGCCAGCCGCATCGGCGCCAGCGGGCCCAGCGCCGGCCGGCGCGTGAGCGGCGCGGTGGCGGCGGTGGACGCCAAGGCCCAGACCCTGCAACTCGGCAGCCAGGTCTACAGCACCGCCGCGCTGGGCAGCGCCCCGGCGCTGGACGCGGCGGTCACGCTCAAGCTGCAAGCCGGCCGCGACGACCAGGGCCGCTGGGTGGTGAGTGGCCAGCAGGCCCAGGACAGCCCGCCCCAGGACCGCGACGGCGCCAAGCTGGACGGCCTGGTGACCCAGTTGCTGTCAGCCAGCCGCTTTGTGGTCGATGGTGTGACGGTCGACAGCAGCACCGCCAAGTTCAGCGGCAGCGCTGTGAAGGCCGGCGCCAAAGTCGAGATCAGCGGCAGCCTGAGGGCCGGCGTGCTGCTGGCCAGCCAGGTCGACGTCAGCACCGAGAAGCCGCGCACCTTTGAGCTGAACGGCACCCCGGCCAAGCTGGACACGCTGCTGCGCCGCTTTGTGCTGCGCGGCACCAGCGTGGGCTATGGCCGCAGCGATGTGGTGTTTGACAACGGCACGGCCGCCCGCCTGGTGGGCTACACCGGCAGCCTCAAGGTCGAGGGCATGTTGTCGGCCGACGGCACGCTGGTGGAGGCCCAGCGCATCCGCTTCAATGGCAATTGAGGGGCGCTTGCCGCGCGTTTGGTGGACGTTTGGCGGTCGCGCTGTGGGCGCAGAATGCAGGCCTGATTGGAGACCTTGATGCGCCCAACCACTGCCCACCGCGCCTTGATCGATGCCACGCTGGCGCTGCTGGCGGGCGTGGCCGGCATCGCGATGTTCTTGCCGCCCTGGGTGCATGCCACCACCGACTCGGTGCTGCGCACGGTCGGCGCGGGCTTGCTGATCGCCGTCGCGCTGCCGCTGCACTGGGTGTTTCTGGGCATCGCGGCGCGCCGCATGCAGCGCTCGGTGGCGGGCTGGGTGGGCCTGGCGGTGTTGCTGTTCCCGGTGGGCGGGGCGGCAGCGCTGATCCTGCTGGCCTGGTTGCTGGTCGAGCAGGGCCGGCCCGACCCGCAGGCAGCGGCCGGCGCGCACTGAGGGCAGCGCCCACCGCCTCAGTTCTCGGCCTGCGCCTGGCGGCGCCGCTCCACATAGCCGCTGCGGGTGGCCGCTGTGGCATCCGGGCAGGCCACGCCAGCGCCGCTGCTGTTGCAGGCCACCGCGTCCACGGTGTAGAGCCGCACCACCCGGGGCACGCCGGGCGCGCTCTCGCCCTCGTTGTAGCTGCGCATGTCGCAGCTCACCGTCACCCGCAGCTCGCCACCGTCCAGCGCGGCCATGTTCAGGGTCTGGCTGGCGCTGCTGCAGGCCGTCCAGCTGCCTTTGAGGGCCTGGTAGAGGCCCCACTCGATGCCCGTGCGCGCGGCCAGGCTGGCGCGGCTGCCCAGCACGTCCTGCTGGGTCACGCCGCGGGTCTGCTGGCCCAGGCGCAGCACGGCGGCTGACAGGGCCGTCAACGCCACCAGCACCACGATCACGCTGACGGCGCCCAGCCCATGTCCAGGCCGGGTGGGCGTGCGGCCAGGGGTCGGGGGCCGTGTCATGGCGTGTTGTCCACATGGCCGCCAAACACCAGGCTGCTGGTCTCGTTGCTGCGGGTGAACTCCAGTTGCACCGAGATGAAGCCGCTCTGCTGGGTGGCGCCCTGGTTGGCGGTGTACAAAAAGCGGCAGGAGCGCAGGCCGGTGGCCAGCACATCGGCGCCGGTGGTGGCCGGGCAACTGGCCGGCACGCTGGCGTTGAAGCCGTAGTTGGCCAAGCGGTAGAGCACACCGGGGGCATTGCCGCTGGCGTCCAGCGTGGTGCTGGCGCCGCTGCACACGTAGAACACTGCCTTCTGGGCGTCGGGCACCACCAGCATGCGGGCGCCCTCGTAGCCCAGCGGGAACTGCAGCGCATTGATCGTCAGCCGGTGCCGGCCAAAGGCCGCCGCCGGGGTGGCCACGGCGGTGATCGCGCTGCGGTTGGCGCCGCTGTAGACATCGCCGGTGTTCTGGTTGTCCACCACCAGCCAGTCGCCCACCGCCGGCAGGCTGCTCAAGGGGCTGAGCAGGTCCAGGCTGGTGGTGGTGGTGGCCGGATCGACAGCCGCCGCGCCGGCCGTGGCGGTGTCGATGCCGGTGCGGTAGCGCCCGCCGGCACTGGTGGGCACCAGCTCGAAGCAGTCGGTGGCCGGCGTGCGGATCGAGTTGGGCACTGCTGCCCGCACGTCCTGCAGCATGCGGCGCATCGCCTGGTCGGCCTCGCTGACCAGGTCGCCCCGGGTGCGCACCGCCAGCCAGCTGTCGAGCGCCGGCTTGAAGAACAAGGTCAGCACCACCGACAGCAATGCAAACAGCACCAGCGTGACGATCAGCTCCACCAGCGTGAAGCCGCGGGTCCGGTTTGGGGCCGCCTGGCGCGCGTTCATGGCGACGCGTAGTCGGTGCGCCAGCCGGTCAGCGACAGGCTCTGGCTGCCCTGGCTGACGGTGACGATGATCTGGCGCGCCGCCGCCACGCCCGACAGCGTGCCGGCGCTGACGCTGGCGCTGACATTGAACAGCGCCAGCTTGGCGATCGCCACGCCGTCGACGCTGCAGATGCCGGTGCTGGTGTAGCCGTGGTAGTCGCTGATGTCGTTGTAGGTGTCGCGGGCGCAGCCGGCCGGTGCCGCGTTGGCGGCGCTGGCATAGGGTTTGAGGGTGATTTCTTCCATCAGCTCCTGGGCGATGGCCAGCATCTGCTTGTGCACCACCGGGTCGGCGCTGTGCCGGCCGACGGTGCCCAGCGCCAGCAGCAGGCCGCTCAGGCCGATGCCCACCACCACGATGGCCAGGATCGCCTCCAGCAGCGTGAAGCCGCGCTGGCGCATGGCGCCGGCGCGCTGCCGCCGGGCGCGACGGGGTATCGATGCCTTAGCGCACATGGCCGGTGCTGCCCACCAGTTGCAGCGTGGTCTCGCCGGTCAGCGCCACCGTGGCGTTGAGCGGGCTGCTGCCGGCGCCGTCGCTGGTGATGCGGCCGTCGGGCTGGAAGTACAGGGTGCCGGCAGGGCTCTGGGTCAGCGTGATGTTGTTGCCATCGAAGGCCCAGCGGGCATCGCCGTCGGCGCCGGTCAGCACCGTGTTGCAGCTGCTGGCCGGGTTGGCGCTGGCCTGCGTGAGCCGCAGCTCACCGATCAGCAGATTGGCGCAGACCAGCCGGCGGTGGCCCTGGGCCAGGGTGCGGGCCTGCAGCAGGCCGGCCTTGAGCTGGTCGCGCCAGGCCGCGCTGCGCAGCGCCAGCGCGCCGTCCAGCCGCGGCAGCGCCACGGCGGCCAGCACCCCCACCAGCAACAGCACCGCCACCAGTTCCACCATCGTGAAGCCGGTCGAAGGCCGCGGCCGCCGTAGCGGTTGCGGATGCGGATGCGGCTGCGGCTGCGGCCTAGAAGATGTCGCGCACATGCACGGTCTTGCGGGTCTCGGGGCTGTAGATGCCAAAGTTGGCGCGCGCCGCCGGGTCGCGGTCGGCGGTGGCCGCGCAAGACCCGTTCTGGGCCCGCAGCCAGGGCTTGGCGGCGCCGGTGCTGGCCGGGTGGCTGGCCTGGCAGGATTGGTCGGCGGCCGTGCTGCCCAGGTTGAGGGCCAGGTCCAGCCCCAGGCTGCTGCCGGCCGGTGCGGGTGCGGCCAGCACCAGGTTGGCGCTGCCGGCCGACAGCACCACCGCACTGGCGCTGCTGGTGGCGGCACTCACCGCGCCGCTGGCGCTGCGCGGGTTGGACAGCGCCACGTTGGCGGCGGCCAGCGTGGTGCAACTGTCGGCGCTGTTGAGCACCCAGGTGTTGGCGCTCCAGTACTCGGCCACCACCGGCACCTGCAGCGCGGCGCTGGCGCTGCCAAAGGCATTGCTCAGGCGCAGCCGGCCGCTGCGCAGCGGCATCGCGCCCTCGGTGTAGCCGGCCGAGCTGGCGTTGTCGGTATCGGTGGCGCGCAGCACCAGTGACTGCGGCGCGGTGGTCTTGCTGGTGAAGCTGTAGCTCGGGCTGCCGCTGGCCACACCGGCCGTGAAGGCGCTGGCTGCGATGCTGTTGCCGGCCAGGCTGCCCAGGCCCAGCGCGCCGCCGTCCGAGAGCGTCAACGCCTTGGCATAGACCGGTGACAGTGCGCCGCTGCCGTCGTAGTTGCTGGTGGTGGTGGGCGCGCCCAGGCCGTTGCGGGCCGTCACGCTGGCCGTGAAGGGCTGGCCGGCATAGCTGAAGCTGCTGCAGGCCGGGCTGACCGCCACGTCGAAGTGGTGCGGGTAGAAGCGCCCGACATTGCCCGAGCTGGTGCCGCTGACATTGCCGGTGCCCAGATAGTCGCTGTCGGTCAGGCTGGGGGTCAGCGTGATGATGCCCACCTCGGGCCAGTTCAAGCTGGTGGCGGTGGCCGCACCCGCGCTGAAGGCACCGAAGCTGCTGGCGTTGTTCAGCGCTGGCGCCGCGCCGCCGCTGGGCTGCACCAGCGCGGCAGTCAGGCGCACCGTCTTCGGGCTGCTCTCCTGGCCGAAGTTGGGGGTGGCATTGCCGCCTGAATCGACCGCCGTCACGCTGGCCGAGAAGGCCGAACCCGCCGGGATGAAGGCCGTGCCGCTGGCGCTGGCCGCGGCCGGGTTGTTGCCCGGGCTGGCGATGGCCCCGGTGGCACAGCTGCCGGCCACATAGCTGCTGCACTTGATGGCCGACACCGTCAAACCGGCCGGCCGCACCACAAAGGCATTGCTGTTGCCGGCCAGCGGCCCGGTCAGGCTGCCGCTGGCGGCCTTGCTGGCATACAAGGTGATCTGGCCGGCATCGGCATAGTTGAAGCTGAAGGGCGCGTTGCCGTTGGCGTCGAAAGTCATCGCCACCGCCGTGCTGCTGCTCACCCCGCTGTTGGGGTTGCCGGCAATCGCCACCGCGCTGCTGCCGGTGAGCGTGAGCCGGTTGCCGGCCGAGCAAGTGCTGGGGTTGTTGCACTGGGTGGCCCAGTTGACGGTGTTGGCGCCGGCCAGCGCGGCCTCGCAGGCCTGGGTGGTGGTGCTGGTCTTGACGGCGCGCAGCACATAGTTGCCCGATCCGGTGCCCGCCGTCTGGGTCGGCAGGGTGGTGCCAGCGCCGTTGCTGGCGGCGGCGATGATGAAGCCAGCGGCGGTGAAGGTGATGGCGCAACTGCTGGCGGCCACGCAGCTCACGCCGTTGGGGCAGCACTTGCGGGCGTTGGTGGCCAACTGCTCCTCGCCCGACAGGGTCACCGTGGCCACCGCGCCGTTGGCCGCGGTTGGATAGGTCAGGCTGGTGCTGACCGACCCGGTGTTGTCGAAGGTCAGCAGGGTGGCGGCCAGCGCGCCGCCGCTGGTGCCCAGGCTGGCGGTGAAGCCCGACAGCGTGGTGGCCTTGTTGGTGCACGGGCTGCTGCTGTTGGCGCAGGCGGTGATGGTCACGGTGCTGGCCAGGCAGCTCAGGCCGGTGGTCGGCAGGCTGATCTCGTAGTGGTCGATGCCGGTGGTGCAGGCATGGCTGTAGCCCTTCAGCGCCTCGACCTCCAGCGCGCTCAGCGCACCGCTGTAGAGGCGCAACTCGTCGAGGTAGCCATTGCTGGTGTTGTTGGTGTAGCCGCTGGGGGTGCCGGTGATACCGCTCATGCGCCGGGTGCCCACATACAGCGTGGCGGTGTTGCCCAGCGTGCCGTTCAGGGCGGTGGCCGAGCTGCCTGCCAGCGTGCCGTCGATGTAGATTTTCAGCTGGCTGGTACTCAGGTCCCAGCTCACGGTGATGTGGTGCCACTCATCGGCCGGATAGCCATAGTTGGCGGTGCTGGCGGTCGATACCGTGCCGGCGCTGTCCTTGAGCGAGAAGACCAGGCTGCCGGCGCCGGTCTTGGCCAGGAAGAAATGCCGGTCGCTGCTGCCCAGGTCATTGGACGCGTCGAACAGCATGCGGTCATTGCCGTCATTCCAAACAACGTTGCCGGAATACCAGAAGCCGACGGTGCCGGCAGCGCCCAGGCTGTTGGGGTCGATGCCGGTGTTGATGCCGTCGGTGCCGCTGCCGCCCGGGATGCTGGCCGCGCCGCAGCTGCCCGGGCTGCCGCTGCGCGCCGGGCCGGGCGGGCTGCCCACGCTGCTGCCGGTGGGTGCGGCACTGCCCAGCTTGCTGGCCGTGCGGCCATTGCCGCTGCCGTCGGCAACGCTGGCAAAGCTGGA
>JANLZT010000263.1:0-4806 GCA_031366465.1 Betaproteobacteria bacterium
ACATAGGCCCCACCCTCGGCCGCACGCAGCCGGCCCAGCCCGGGGAAGGACAAATGCGTGGCGCCCACCCAGTGGCCCTGCTCGGCGGCGTCGGCATAGGCCTTGGCGCGGGCGGCGGCGGCGGCTTGCGGGTCGGTGTCAAAGGCGATGGTGATGGCCGGCGACGCAAACTGCACCGCGCCCACATGCATCGCGTCGCCCCACAGCACCAGCTTGTCGCCCTTGCTCTCGACCACGTAGAAGCTGTGGCCGGGGGTGTGGCCGCCGGTGAACTGGGCCCGCACCCCTGGCACCAGCGCGGTGTCGCCGTCAAAAGGCTTGAAGCGATCAGCCTTGACATAGGGGTTGAGCGAGGCCATCGCGCCCTGGAAGAAGCCCTTGGCATCGGCCGGCGCGGCGTCCAGTTTGGCCTGGCTCAGCCAGTGGTCGGCGTCGCGCCGATCTGCCCGCACCACGGCATTGGGGAAGGCCATCGCACCGGCGCTGACCAGGCCGCCCACATGGTCGGGGTGCATGTGGGTGATGTAGATCTCATCCACCTGCTCGGGCGTGTAGCCCGAGGCCCGCAGATTGACCATCAACTTGCCCAGCGTGGGCCCGAACAGGCCGGCCGCGCCGGCATCGATCATCAGCAGCTTGGCGCCGGTGTTGACCAGGTAGACGTTGACCGAGGTCTCGACCGGGTCTTTGAGGTAACTGCGCGCCAGCGCTTTCTCGGCCGCATCGGCGGTGGTGTTGCTCAGCAGCTTGGTCACTGGCAGGCCCACCGTGCCGTCGGACAGCGCGGTCACCTCAAAGTCGCCGACCATGATGCGGTAGTAGCCGGGGGCCTGGGTCTTGACCATCGGGCCGGCGGCCTGGGCCGGGCCCAGCGCGGCCAGCAAGGTGCTGGCGGCCAGCAGTGCAGCCAGCAAGCTGGCGCGGGTTGAGGACGGATGGGACATGCGATCTCCTGGGGTATTGAGGGTGTTTAAGGTGTACGTCGCGCCGGTTGGAAACGTCCCCGGCCAGTGCGCGGCGCGACAGCAGCCCACAGCATAAGCGGCCGGCCATCACCCCCATCGGCGCGGGGCCGAGGCGGCCCGGGCTCAGCCCGTGGCCGCCCCCGCAGCCAGCCCCTGGGCCGCCTGGGCCGCCCTCACCTCCACCCGCACCTGCTCGGTCAGCTCGGCCTTGAGCGCGGTGAACTCGGGCGTGGTCTTGACCGAGTAGTGGCGCGGGTGCGGCAGCGCCACCGCCCGGTCGAGCTTGATGCGGCCGGGCCGGGCGCTCATCACCACCACCCGGCTGCCCATGAACACCGCCTCGTCGATGTCGTGGGTGACGAAGAGCACGGTCTTCTTCTCAGCCTCCCAGATGCCCAGCAGCAACTCTTGCATCAACTCACGGGTCTGGTGGTCGAGGGCGCCGAAGGGCTCGTCCATCAGCAGCATCTTCGGGCGGTTGGCCAGCGCCCGGGCAATCGCCACCCGCTGCTGCATGCCACCTGAGAGCTGCTTGGGAAAATGGTGCTCAAAGCCGCGCAGCCCCACCTGGTGCAAAAAGCCGTCGGCAATATCGAGTTGCTGGGCCCGTGGCAGGCCGCGTTCACGCAGACCGAAGCAGACGTTGCCCTGCACTGTGAGCCAGGGGAAGAGGGTGTAGCTCTGGAACACCATGCCGCGGTCGGCGCCCGGGCCGTTGATGCGCTGGCCGGCCAGCGTCACCGCGCCGGCGGTCTGCACATCCAACCCGGCGACGATGCGCAGCAGCGTGCTTTTGCCACAACCCGAGGGGCCGAGGATGGTGACGAAGTCGTTCTCGGCGACTGCCAGATCGGTGGCTTGCAGCGCCACCGTCGGTGCTTCGCCCGAGGACGACGGGAAGCTGCGCGAGACGCCATGGATTGACAAAAAAAGCGGCTGGGTCATGGTGTCTTGGATGTCGAAAGTTCTGTGCAAGCGCATCAAGCTCGGCGCATGCCAAAGCCGGGCTTGCGATGCTGATGCCTGACGACCAGCACTTGAATGCCAGACCCCTGCTTCCGGTAAACCACTGTGTACGGAAACACGCTGAGATGGAACATTCGGCGCCCTTTGCTGACCGGTGCACCGGTATCCGGGTTTCGATCCAGCAACTTGGCGACACGGTCAACCTCGGTCAAAAAGCGGCCAGCAACAACCAGGCCTGCCTGCTCTTTGTAGAAGTCCGATGCATCCTCAATGTCGCGTTCGGCACCTGGATGAACGGTGTAGGTCATTCGAGCCGGGCGCGCAGCCGTGCCATCACGTCTTCACTCGGCAAGGCTTGCACCGCGCCCGAGTCAAGTTCAGCTTCTCGACGATCTGCTTCGCGATCCCAAGCCGCTTCCACATCCTCGTCCACATCCAGGCTGGCCAGCAAGCGTTGCAACAAGTGGGATCGGTCGCTGGCAGGCAGCTTCAGCACCTCGGCTTCCAGCGTCTCAAGCGTCGTGATCATGGGTGCGATCCTTCAAAACATCAGGATGATGGTTTCCAAGCTTGCCACAAGCGGGCAGCGCAGCGATTGGCCTGCCCCACGGCGCCCGGCTTTGCGAAAAACTCATCGCCCGAGCTGGGCCCAGGGAAACAACCGCCGGTTGGCCCACTTGAACGCCAGGTCACTGACCAGCCCGATCAGGCCGATGACGATGATGCCGAAGATGATCTGGTCGGTGGCCAGCAGGGCCTGGCTGTCGGTGATCATGTGGCCGATGCCACTGCTGGCGCCGATCAGCTCGGCCACGATCACATAAGTCCAGGCCCAGCCCAGCACCATGCGCAGGATCTCGGCAATCTCGGGCGCGGCGCCGGGGATCAGCACCCGCCGCACCAGGCTGGCGTCGCTGCTGCCCAGGGTGTAGGCGGCCTCGACCAGATCGCGCCGGGTGTTGCCCACCACCACCGCGATCATCAGCACCAATTGAAAGAAGCTGCCGATGAAGATCACCGCCAGCTTCTGCGCCTCACCGATGCCGGCCCACAGGATCAGCAACGGGATGAAGGCGCTGGCCGGCAGGTAACGGGCAAACGACACGAAGGGCTCGAAGAAGGCCTCGATGGGCTTGTAGGCACCCATCGCCACACCCAGCGGCAGCGCCAGCAGCGCGGCCAGCACAAAACCGCCCAGCACCCGCCACACCGTCATGCCGATGTCGGCCGCAAAGCCCATCTCGGTGAGCAGCAGCCAGCCGCTCTTGAGCATCATCAGCGGGTTGGCCAGAAAGGTCTTGGAGACGAAGCCGCCAAAGGTGGCCAGCGACCACACCGCCACGAAGACGATGAAGAAGCCAATGCCCAGCGCCACGCGCAAACGGGGCTCGACGGCGGTGAGCGGCTTCATGCGGGGCGCTCAGTCGCTTACTTCAGGAAGCGGGTGTCGGCCAGCTTGGACAGATCGGGGATGGCCTTGATGATGCCGGCCTCCAGCAGCAGGTCGGCCGCCTCTTTGCTGAACTGGGCATGCTCGCCGGCAAAGAAGGTCTGGTTGGCCTCGCGGTCTTGCCAGCGCAGGTATTTCTGGCTGGCCTCGAAGGCCTCGGCGGTCTGTTTCACATCGGCGCCCATGATCGCGAAGCTCTTGGCCGGGTCGGCCTTGACCATCGCCACCGCATCGAAGTAGCCGTCGGCCAGGGCCTTGGCGGCCTTGGGGTTCTCAGTCAGGAACTTGGGCGTGCAGCCAAAGGTGTCCATCACCATGGGGTAGTCCAGCGTGGTGGCGATGATCTTGCCGGCTTCTGGTTTAGCCCGCACCGCACCCAGGTAGGGCTCATAGGTCATGGCGGCGTCGACGCCGTCGGTGCCGGCGATCATCGCGTTGGCCGCAGCCTGCGGGCTCAGGTTGACCACCTTCACATCCTTGAGCGACAGGCCGTTTTTCTTCAGCATCCAGGCCAGGCCAAAGTAGGGCGCGGTGCCGGGCGCATCAGCCGCCACGGTCTTGCCCTTGAGGTCGCTGATCTTGTTGATGCCGGGCTTGACCACCATGCCGTCGGCGCCATAGCTTTTGTCGAGCTGGAATATTTGGGTGGTGGCCACGCCGTTGGCGTTCCACACCACCCAGGTCTCCACCGTGGTGGCGGCGCACTGGATGTCACCGCTGGCGATGGCCAGGTGGCGGTCTTTTTGCGGGATCTTCTTGATCGTCACGTCCAGGCCGTATTTCTTGAACAGGCCGGCCTCCTTGGCCAGCGTCAGCGGCGCAAAGCCGGTCCAGCCCGAGATGGCGATGGCCACCTTGGTGTCCTGGGCCAGGGCGGGGGCGATGGCCAGCGCCAGCAAGGACGCGGCCAGGGCCAGGGGCGCTGCGGTCGGGATCAACTTCATGCGTTACTCCAGGTGGGAATCAAAGGGGATGGACGGGCGGGCAACTCAGGCCGGCGTCCAAAGCGCCGGCAGGTCGTCCAGCGACCGCAGGATACGTGCCAGCGAGCCGTCGGTGACCAGCCGGGTGGCGGCCTCAATGTCGGGCGCCAGGTAGCGGTCTTGCGGGATGGCCGGGCTGTGCTGGCGCAGCAAGGCATGGGCGGATTCGAGCACCGCCGAGCTTTGCAAGGGCCGCAGAAACTCGATGCCCTGGGCGGCGGCCAGCAGCTCGATGCCCAGAATGTGCGCCGTGTTGGCGATCATCGGCTGCAGCCGCCGCGCCGCAAAGGTGGCCATCGAGACATGGTCCTCCTGGTTGGCGCTGGTGGGCAGGCTGTCCACGCTGGCCGGGTGGGCCAGGCTCTTGTTCTCGGATGCCAGGGCGGCGGCGGTGACATGGGCGATCATGAAGCCCGAGTTCAAGCCGGCGTCGGCTGTGAGG
>JANLZT010000271.1:0-2131 GCA_031366465.1 Betaproteobacteria bacterium
GCGGCCACCGGTGTGCTGATCGCGGTCTACACGGTGGTGGACGCCTATTCGGTCAAGGTGATGTTGATCTCGCCGATCCTGGTCGACTACGTGGGCAACCTGCTGCGCATCCCCTTCATGCTGCCCAGCGTGCTGGCCGACCGCGCCGGCTTTGTGCGTGACCTGCGGGCGCAATGGAAGGCCGCGCTGTTGCTGGCCACGGTGAGCCCGCTGGGCTATGTGCTGGTGCTGTACGCGGTGCAGATGGCGCCGCTGTCGCATGTGGCGCCGGCCCGCGAGGTGTCGATGCTGTTTGCCGCGCTGCTGGGCGGCCGCCTGCTGGGCGAGACGGACCGCGGCCTGCGCCTGCTGGGCGCCGGCTGCATCGTGGCCGGGGTGCTGCTGCTGGCGCTGTGAGGGGCGGCGCCGGGCGGCCTGGCCCAGCCGGTCAGGTCGGCCCCGCCAGGTCAGCCTCGGCCTGCGCATCCAGCCTGGCCTGGGTCCGGGCTTGGGCGTCCTGGCGGGCGCCCCTGGCCTCCCAGCGCGCCACGCCGATGGTGGACGCGCAGATCACGCTGCCGCCGATCAGCGTGGTCTGGCTGGGCAGGTCGGCAAACAGCAGCCAGCCCATCGCCGCCGACCAGACCAGATCCAGGAACTTGGCCGACTGGGTGGCCGAGATATCGGCCGCCGCGAACGAGCGCGTCAGCATGTAGTGCCCCGTGCTGCCCAGCACCCCGCACAGCGCAAACGCCGCCCATTGCCCGGCCGCCAGCGGTGCCCAGTGCAGCCAGGCCATCGGCAGGCTGAGGATCGACACGGTGATCGACTGCCAGACCACGATCACGCCCGAGGTCTCGTAGCGGGTGAGTGCCTTGGTCAGCAAGAAAGACGCGGCAAACACCGGGGCTGAGGCCAGCATCACCAGGTGGTACCAGCCGCCGCTGGCCGACAGCTTGGGGCCGACCACGATCAGCACGCCGCCAAAGCCCAGGCCGCAGGCCAGCCAGCGGGCCCAGCGCATCGGCTCTTTGAAGAACACATAGGCGCCGATCATGATGAAGATCGGGCCGGTGAAGCCGATCGCCGTCATGTCGGCCAGCGGGATATGGGGCAGGGCGTTGAACCACAGGCACAGGCCGAGTGCATGCGCCGCGCCCCGGGTGAACTGCCCGCCCACCTGGCGCGGCCAGTACTGGGCAAAGCCGCGGTGCCAGACCACCGGCAGCAGCACCAGCAGGCCGCAGAAGTAGCGCAAAAACTGGGTCTGGAAGGGGTCGATGTGCTGGGTGAGGGCGCGCAACACCGCGTTCAGCATCGAGAAAGTCAGCCCGGCACCGGCGGTCCACAGCAGGCCCCGGGTGGTGGGGCTCCAATGGGCGGCGCGCTGGGCCAGCGTCAACCAGGGCGTTGGCCAAGTCATCTTGGCGCCGATGCTGGGGCCGGGGCGCCGGGGGGTCAGTCATGCCGGGGACAAGCCGGTGCCGGTGATGGCTGGGCCGGGTGACAGGGTTTATCGTTGCCGCATCACCGGCAAAGGAGCGCGCATGAAATCTCTGGGCAAACGGGCCGACGGCCTGCGGCTGGAGCGCATGCGGGCGTCGCCGCTGTGGGCCGGTGAGGCGGGCTTTCGCAACCAGCACCCGGTGCTGGCCGGGCTGCGTGATCCGTCGGTGGCGATGCCGTCGATCCGCGATTTTCTATGTGGCGGCACCCGCCGGGTGCCACTCGGCCCGCTGCCCTCGGTCGACCCACGCCCGGCCTGGCTGCAGCCGCCCGAGACCGGCCTGCGCGCCACCTGGCTGGGCCACTCCACGGTGCTGATCGAGATCGATGGCTACCGCGTGTTGACCGACCCGGTCTGGGGCGCGCGGGCCTCACCCTCCCAACTGGTCGGCCCCAAGCGCTTCCAGCCGGTGCCGCTGGCGCTGCGCCAGTTGCCGGAGGTGGACGCGGTGCTGGTCTCGCACGACCACTACGACCACCTCGACTACACCACCGTCCGCAGCCTGCCAAGCGTGATCTGCCCTTCATCACCTCGCTGGGCGTGGGCGCGCACCTGCAAGCCTGGGGTGTGGCGCCCGAGCGCATCACCGAGCTGGACTGGTGGCAATCCCACACCTTGCAGCGCAGCGGCGCGGCCAGTGAGCTG
>JANLZT010000191.1:0-5166 GCA_031366465.1 Betaproteobacteria bacterium
AACCGCTCACCCCAGCTCGACCTTCAGGTAATGGGCGCCGGGAATGGGGTTGAAGTAGTAGGGCGGCACCTCGGCAAAGCCCAGCGATTCATACAGGCCGCGTGCGGCCTCCATGTCGTCGAGGGTGTCGAGCAGCATCACTGAATACCCCGCCTGCACCGCGCCGTCGATCAGCGCCTGGGTCAGCAAGCGGCCCAGGCCGAAGCGGCGAAAGGCCGGCCGCACATACAGGCGTTTCATCTCGCAGGCGTTGGCGTAATCCACGTCGGCCAGCGGCCGAAAACCGCCGCAGCCGGCCAGCTCACCAGCCACCCAGGCCAGCAGCAGGCTGCCCTGGGGCGCGGCGTAGTCACCCGGCAGACCGGCCAGCTCAGCGTCAAAGTGCTGGAAGCACAGGTCGATGCCCAGCGCCTGGGCGTATTCGACAAACAGCGCGCGGGTGGCGTCAAGCAGCGCCGGTGAATCGGGTGCTTGCAGGCGGATGTCAGGCGGCGGCATCAGATGCTGGGGCGGTGGCGGGCCAGTCTAACTGCCCTGCCGCCAGACCCAGCCGGCCGCTGCCGCGCAGGCCGCCAACAGCCCCAGCGCCAGCAAGCGGGTGGCCAGGTTGTCGCGGGCCGCCGGCACATCGGCGGGCAGTGATTTGTCGCCGGTGAGCATCGCCGTCACCAGTTTGCGGCCGCGCCACCGGTAGAGGCCGATGGCCGCCAGGTGCAGGGCCACCAGCGCCAGCAGCCCGTATTGGCCATACCCTTTGTGCCAGGCGGTGGCCAGCAGCCCGGTGGCATTGGCCACGTATTGGTTGAGCGGGCCGGTGGTGCTGATCTCGTCATCGGCCAGCAGGCCGGTGGCCACTTGCGCCAGCAGCATCGCCAGCATCGCCAACACTGAGCCGGCGCCCAGCGGGTTGTGGCCCACCTCGAAGTGGTCACCCGGCCGGTGCTGGCCCCGCAGGTAGCGCAGTAGCGCGCTGGGGGCGTAGATGAAGTTGGCAAAGCGCGACCAGCGCCCGCCCACCAGGCCCCACACCAGGCGAAACGCCAGCAGCGTGAACACCGCCAGGCCCAGCCGCATATGCCAGAACAGCGCTTGGCCGCCAATCTTGCCGGTGATGGCCAAACCGATCACGGCCAGCACCAGCAGCCAGTGGAAGACGCGGGTGGGCAGGTCCCACACCCGCACGGGCTGCAGAGCAAGGGGGTCGGTCATGGCGGGCTGCAGGCAGGCTGTGGGCGGGGGCTGGCCGGGTCGGAGGCAACCATAGCCGATCTGCGGCGGGCGGCGATAGCGGGTGAGGCCCGCCCCGTGGTTGCGGGCAAAGCGCGGGAATTTTGCCCCGCCATGGCCCGTAAACTGGCTGTGGCCCGGCTGGTGTGCCGGGCACGCCTGTCACCCTTTTGTTGGAGGATCTGCATGAAGACCTTGCTCGTCACCCTCACTGCCGCGTTGGCGGCCCTGGCCAGCCAGCCCGCAGCGGCCCAGTTCCAGAAGCCCGAAGACGCGATCAAGTACCGCCAGTCGGCCTACACCGTGATGTCCACCCACTTCGGCCGCATCGCCGCGATGGCCCAAGGCAAGGTGCCGTTTGATGCCAAGGCGGCGGCCGACAACGCGGTGATCGTGGTGGAGATGTCCAGGTTGCCCTTCACCGCCTTTGCCGAGGGCAGCGACAAGGGCCTGCCCAATCGCGCCCGGCCCGAGATCTGGAAAGAGGGTGCCAAGTTCAAGGCCGCTGGCGAGAAGATGCAGGCCGAGGTGGTCAAGCTCGACGCCGCCGCCAAGGGTGGCAACCTGGATGCGATCAAGGCCGCCGTGGGCGCGGTGGGCAGCAGTTGCAAGGCCTGCCATGACGACTTCCGGGCGGAGAAGTACAGCGCCAATTGAGGCCGCTGCGCTGCCTGCGGGTGTTTTCCGCTTGACGCCCGCCGGCCGGCGGGCGTTTTGCGTTCTGACGCCCGCCGGCCAGCGGGCGTTTTCCGTTGTGGCGGCCGGCGGCCTATCGGCCTGGGTGGCTCACACATTTGTTGGATGACAGGGGTGCGACTGGGCGCTATACCGCCACCCAGACCCACAGCCGCGAGCCCGCCATGCCCAAGAACCTCGTGCTCTTCTCCGACGGCACCGGCAACGGTGCCAGCGCCCTGTTCAAGACCAATGTCTGGCGGCTTTACCAGGCGCTGGACCTGAAGGACCCGGCCGATCCGGCCCAGCCGCGCCAGTTCACCCGCTATGACGACGGCGTCGGCACCTCGTCGTTCAAGCCGCTGGCCTGGCTGGGCGGCGCTTTCGGCGTGGGCCTGGCGCGCAATGTGCAGGATTTGTATGTCTTCCTGTGCCGCAGCTATGCGCCGGGCGACCGCATCTACGTGTTCGGCTTCAGCCGGGGTGCCTTCACGATCCGGGTGCTGATCGGCCTGGTGATGTCGCAGGGCCTGCTGCGCTGGCAGGGCAGCGAGGCCGAGCTGCAGCGCCAGGCACGCAATGCCTACCGCGCCTTCCGGGCCGCCAAGTTTGGCGGCAATCCGATGGTGACGCTGCTGCGGGCGCTGCGCGACGGCTGGCTGTGGCTGTGGAACGGCCTGCTGCGCCGCCCGGCCTTCAGCCCTGAGCTGTGCATCGGCCGGCCCGGCAGCAGCGATGCGATCGAGATCCGCTTTGCCGGCCTGTGGGACACCGTGGACGCCTATGGCCTGCCGGTGGACGAGCTGACACGCGCCATCGACATCTTCATCTGGCCGCTGACCATGCGCGACTACACGCTCGACAAGCGCGTGCTGCGCGCCTGCCACGCGCTGGCGCTGGACGACGAGCGCAATGCCTTCCACCCCCGGCTGTGGAACGACGCCGACGACAGCCTCCGCCTGGCCGACCCGCGCGGCCGCGACGGCCAGCCGGTGGCGCCCAACATCGGCCATGAGCGCATCAGCCAGGTCTGGTTTGCCGGCATGCATGCCAATGTCGGTGGCGGCTACCCCGACGACGGCCTGGCCCATGTGGCGCTGGGCTGGGTGATGGACCAGGCCGAGCTGAACGGCCTGCGCCTGGAGCCGCAGATCCGTGACGAGTTGAAGGCCTTGGCCGACGACAACGCGCCGCTCTACGACTCGCGCCACGGCCAGGCCGGCTACTACCGCTACAACCCGCGCCGCATCGAGGCCCTGGTGCAGCGCAACAAGCTGCGCATCGGCCCGGTCAAGGTGCATGAGAGCGTGCTGCGCCGCATCCAGGCCGGCACCGACGGCTATGCGCCCATCACCCTGCCACCGGGCTTTGCGGTGGTGACGATTGCCGGCGACATCGTCGATGGCGACACCTATCTGCGCGGCCGCACGCCGGGCGGTGGCGCAGCCGGCGGTGCACCGGTGCCGGCGGCAGCGGCCTTGGCACCTGCCAGCACCGCCTGGGTGGGGCGCGATTCGAGCTATGGCGCGTTGCGCGAACATGTCTACAACGGCGTCTGGTGGCGCCGTCTGGCCTACTTCGGCACCCTGGCGCTGACCGCCGCGCTGGCGCTGATGCCGCTGCTGCAGCCGGGCAACGGTGCCTGCAGCGGCTGGCTGTGTTTTCTGGCGGCACCGATTGCCGCGCTCGGCAAGCTGCTGCCCGGCTTCGCCGCGCCCTGGACCGATGCGATGGCCTCCCACCCCAACCGCCTGCTGCCGCTGGCGCTGGCGGCGGCGCTGGGCCTGTGGCTGGGCGGCTTGCTGGACCAGCGCCTGCGCGACAAGATGCGGCGACTCTGGTACGCGATACCGGCTCTGCGGCCGTCGGCCGTCAGCATGCCGCCGCCGCCCGGCCCAATCGGGCCACTCGGGCGCTGGATCGAGTGGCTGCGCACCCGGCCGGCCTACCGGGGCGCCTTTCACCTGCTGACCCATGGGCTGCTGCCCGCCGGCTTTTTGCTGACCGGGGTCTACGCCGCGGTGGCCCTGACGGGGCAGCTCGGCTTTGCGGCCCAGGCGTCCTGGGGCCAGGTCTGCCCCGATGAGGGCCGGAGCCAAGCCGGCGGCCTGGGCGTCGCCGTGGCCTGGGATGTCAAGCGCCTGTGCGTGGCCACCGGCGTGACCGCCAAGGCCGGCAACACTTACCAGTTGCACCTGCGGGTGCCGGCCAGCTCGCGCTGGTGGGACGCCGACTTGCCGGCCGGCCCAGGCGGGCTGGAATGCGCGCCGCCCACCCCGACCGCGCTGTTGCTGGCGGCCGGCATCCCACTGCGCCGGCATCTGGCGCAGGGCTGGTTCCAGCCCATGGCCCGCATCGGCGACAAGGGCAATGACAGCTATGCCCTGGCTGGCGATCCGCAGACCGCGCTGCCCCGCAGCCGCTGCCCGGTGCGCAGCCTGGCGCCACCCCTGCCCGGCACGCCGGGCGCCGATTGCCCCAGCCAGCCGCCTGCGGCCGCGCCGGGCGACAGCCTGCTGCAGGCCCGCCTGGTGGCGCGCACCGATGGCCCCTTGTTTGTCTATGTCAATGACGGCATCCCGCTGCCGGGCCTGGGCCAGCGGCTGTACGCCAACAACACCGGCTGCGGCTGGGTCTGGGTGACCGAAGTCGAGCCGCCTGCAGTGCCTTGAGGGCCTATTGAGCGTCCGGCCCGAAGCCGAGCACCACCCGCCGCGTCCTCGCGCTCTTCTTCTCGATCTTGGTCACCACCACCGCGCCGATCTCGGCGGTGTTGGCCACATGGGTGCCGCCGCAGGGCTGCAGGTCCACGCCCTCAATGTCGATCAGCCGCACCCGGCCCTGGCCGCGTGGCGGCTGCACGCTCATGCTGCGCACCAGGCCGGGGTTGGCGTCCAGCTTGGCGTCGCTGATCCAGCGCTGCGTCACCGGGTGGGCAGCGGCCACCAGGCGGGCGATGCCGGCGGTAAGCGCTTCCTTGTCCAGCGGGTCGGTCATGTGGAAGTCGAGCCGGGCATAGCCGGCGGTGATCGAGCAGCCGTCCACCGGGTGCGGCACCAGCGCGCACAGCAGATGGGTGGCGGTGTGGAAGCGGCGATGCGCCTGGCGCCGGGCCGCGTCGATCTCGGCCGTGACCGCCTGGCCGGCGGCCCAGCCCGACAGGTCGGCGTCCGGCACCACGCAGTGCAGGATCTGGCCCGGCGCTGCGCCCTTGCGGGTGTCGGCAATCGTCAGCTCGGCGCCATCGGCGCGGCGCAGCCGGCC
>JANLZT010000291.1:0-17386 GCA_031366465.1 Betaproteobacteria bacterium
TGGCGGCGGGCACGCTGTCGCTGGGCAATGGCGGCGCGGCGGGGTCGGTGCTGGGGGCCATCGTCGACAACGGCGATCTGCAGTTCAACAGCACCGGCGATCTGGTCTACAGCGCGGTCATCAGCGGGTCGGGCGGCGTGACCAAGGCCGGCTCGAACACGCTGGAGCTGCGCGGCAACAACAGCTACGCCGGCGCCACCACGCTGGTGGCGGGCACGCTGGGCCTGGGCAGCGCCGGGGCCATCGGCACGCTGGGCAGCATCATCTTTGGCGGCGGCACCCTGCAATTTGGCGCCAGCAATGCGGTCGACTATTCCGCCCGGTTCAGTGGCGCGGCCGGCCAGGCCTACAGGTTCGACACCAACGGCCAGGCGGTGACGCTGGCCGGCAGCCTGACGAGCGTGGGCGCAACGCTCGCCAAGCTGGGCACCGGCAGCCTGCGGCTGACCGGCGTCAACAACAGCTATGGCGGCAACACCAGCCTGGCCGGCGGCACGCTGACGCTGGGCAGCGCGGGGGCCATCGGCAACAGCGGCACCCTCTTTTTCTCGGGTGGCGCGCTGCAATCGACATCCAGCAACACCACCGACTACTCAGCGCGTTTCAGCAATGGCGTCAACCAGGCCTACAAGCTCGACACCAACGGCCAGGCGGTGACGCTGGCGAGCAATTTGACCAGCGCGGGCGGCACGCTGGAAAAGCTGGGTGCCGGCACGCTCACGCTCAGTGGCGCCAACAGCTACGACACCGGCACCACGCTGAGCGGCGGCACGCTGGCACTGGGCAGCGCAGGGGCCATTGGCAGCGCCGGGGTGATCAGCTTTGCCGGCGGCACGCTGCAATCGACCGCCAGCAACACCACCGACTACTCGGCGCGTTTCAGCAATGCCATCAACCAGGCCTACAAGCTCGACACCAACGGCCAGACCGTGCTGCTGGCGGCCAGCCTGGGCAGCGTGGGCGGCAGCCTGGACAAGCTGGGTACGGGCACCCTCAGCCTGACCGGCGCCAACACCTTCACCGGCACCACCACACTGGTAGCGGGCACCTTGTCACTGGGCAACGGCGGGACCACCGGTTCGGTGCAGGGTGCGATCCTGAACAACAGCAATCTGCAGTTCAACCGCTCGGTCGATCTGGCCTACAGCGCCGCCGTCACGGGCAGCGGCAGTCTGACCCAGGCGGGGTCCAACACCCTGACCTTGAGCGGCAACAGCAACTACACCGGCGGCACCATCCTGGCCGCAGGCATGCTGTCGCTGGGCAGCGCCGGCGCCATCGGCAGCAGCGGCGCCATCAGCTTTGGCGGCGGCACGCTGCAATCGACAGGCAGCAACACCACCGACTACTCGGCGCGTTTCAGCAATGCCATCGGCCAGGCCTACAAACTCGACACCAATGGCCAGGCGGTGACGCTGGCGTCCAACCTGACCAGCGTGGGCGGCAGCCTGGCCAAGCTGGGCAGCGGCAGCCTGACCCTCCGCGGCGCCAACAGCTACGACACCGGCACCACGCTGGGCGGCGGGACGCTGGCGCTGGGCAGCGCGGGGGCGATTGGCAGCACCGGCGTGATCAGCTTCAGTGGCGGCATGCTGCAGTACAGCGTCAACAACACCAGCGACTACTCGGCGCGATTCAGCACCGCGGCCAGCCAGGCCTACAGCGTCGACACCAACGGCCAGGCGGTGACGCTGGCCAGCAGCCTGACCAGCGCGGGCGGCACGCTGGCCAAGTCGGGCGCCGGCACCTTGACCCTGGCGGGCGCCAATACCTACAACGGCGGCACCAGCCTGAACGGCGGCACCCTGGCGCTGGGCAGTGCCGGCGCGCTCGGCAGCGTGGGCTCGATCAGCTTTGCCGGCGGTGCACTGCAATGGGGCGTGGCCAACACCACCGACTACTCGGTGCGTTTTGGCAATACCGCCAACCAGGCCTACGCGCTCGACACCAACGGCCAGAGCGTGACGCTGGCCAGCAGCCTGTCCAGCAACGGTGGCAACTTGACCAAGACCGGCGCCGGCAGCCTCACCCTGACGGCGGCCAACACCTACAGCGGCGCCACCAGCGTCAATGCGGGCACCCTGGTGGCCGCCAACAACACCGCGCTGGGCAGCACGGCGGCTGGCACGACGGTGGCCAGCGGCGCGACGCTGGAGTTGAACAACGTCAACATCGGCGCCGAGCCGCTCAGCCTGGCCGGCACCGGCGTGGCCGGCGTGGGTGCGCTGGTGGGCACCGGGGCCGGCGCGGCTGCTGGCGGGGCGATGACCCTGACGGCGGACAGCCGCATCGGCGGCGCGGGCAACCTGGCCTTGAGCGGCCTGGTCAGCGGCGGGTTTGCCTTGGACAAGGTCGGCTTGGGCACCCTCACGCTGAGCGGGGCCAACACCTACGGCGGTGCCACCACGGTGACTGCGGGTGCGCTGGTGGCATCCAACAGCGCGGCGCTGGGCTCGACGTTGGCGGGCACCAGCGTGGCCAGCGGCGCCACGCTGGAGATCAACAACGTTGACATCGGCGCCGAGGCCCTCAGCCTGGCTGGCATTGGCAGCGCGAGCCAGGGCGTGTTGCTGGGCAGCGGCGCGGGCGCGGCAGCGGGTGGCAACGTCAGCCTGGCTGCCAACAGCCGTATCGGCGGTGCGGGATCGCTGGTCTTGAGCGGCGTGGTCAGCGGCAGCTCAGCGCTGGAAAAGTCTGGCAGCGGCAGCTTGAGCTTGAGCGGCAACAACCGCGACGGCGGCGCCACCACGGTGAGCGCCGGCACGCTGGTGGCATCCAACGGCGCCGCGCTGGGCGCGACCTCGGCGGGCACGACCGTGGTCAGCGGCGCGACGCTGGAGATCAACAACGTCAGCCTCGGCAGCGAGGCCCTCAGCCTGGCCGGCACCGGCGTGGCCGGCGTGGGTGCGCTGGTGGGCAGCGGGGCCGGCGCGGCAGCCGGTGGCACGGTCAGCCTGCTGGCCGACAGCCGCATCGGCGGCGCCGGCAACCTGGCCTTGAGCGGCGTGGTCAGCGGCGCGTTTGCGTTGGACAAGGCCGGCGCCGGCAGCCTGAGCTTGAGCGCTGCCAACACCTACAGCGGCGCCACCACGGTCAGTGTCGGCACGCTGGTGGCGTCCAACAGCGCGGCGCTGGGCTCTACGCTGGCGGGCACCAGCGTGGCCAGCGGCGCCACCTTGGAGATCAACAACCTCAGCATCGGCAGCGAGGCCTTGAGCCTGTCGGGCAACGGCGTGGCCGGCGCGGGAGCGCTGCAGGGCACCGGTGCCAACGCGGCAGCCGGTGGCACGGTCAGTTTGCTGGCCAACAGCCGCATCGCCAGCACCGGGTCATTGGCGCTGACAGGCGTGGTCAGCGGCGGTTTTGCGCTGGACAAGGCCGGCGCGGGCAGCTTGACCTTGAGCGCGGCCAACACCTACAGCGGCGCCACCACGGTGAGCGCCGGCACGCTGGTGGCATCCAACAACGCGGCACTGGGCTCTACCCTGGCGGGCACCAGCGTGGCCAGCGGCGCGACGCTGGAAGTCAACAACGTCAACCTCGGTAGCGAGGGCTTGAGCCTGGCCGGCACCGGCGCGGCCGGCGTCGGCGCACTGGTGGGCACCGGTGCCGGCGCGGCAGCCGGCGGTGCGGTCAGCCTGCTGGCCGACAGCCGCATCGGCGGCGCCGGCAACCTGGCCTTGAGCGGCGTGCTCAGCGGCGCCTTTGCGCTGGACAAGGCCGGCGCAGGCAGCTTGACCTTGAGCGCGGCCAACACCTACAGCGGCGCGACAACGGTGAGCGCCGGCAAGCTGGTGGCGTCCAACAGTGCGGCGCTGGGCTCGGCGCTGGCGGGCACCAGCGTGGCCAGCGGCGCCACGCTGGAGCTCAACAACCTGAGCATCGGCAGCGAGGCCTTGAGCCTGAGTGGGCTGGGCTTGGCCGGCGGCGGGGCCTTGCTGGGCACCGGCGCCAGCGCGGCGGCGGGCGGCACGGTCAGCCTGCTGGCCGACAGCCGCATCGTCAGCACTGGGGCGCTGGCGCTGAGCGGCGTGGTCAGCGGTGGCTTTGCGCTGGACAAGGCCGGCGCCGGCAGTTTGACCTTGAGCGCGGCCAACAGCTACAGCGGCGCCACCACGGTGAGCGCCGGCACGCTGGTGGCGTCCCATGCCAGTGCGCTGGGCACGGCGGCCGGTGGCACCAGCGTGGCCAGTGGCGCGACGCTGGAAGTCAACAACGTGAACCTCGGCAGTGAGGCCTTGAACCTGTCCGGCACGGGCGTGGCCGGGGTGGGCGCGCTGGTGGGCAGCGGGGCCGGGGCGGTGGCCGGCGGCACCGTCAGCCTGCTGGCCGACAGCCGCATCGGCGGTGCCGGGTCATTGGCGCTGACCGGCGTGGTCAGCGGCGGCTTTGCCTTGGACAAGGCGGGCGCTGGCAGCTTGGCCTTGAGCGCGGCCAACCGCTACAGCGGCGCGACAACGGTGAGCGCCGGCCCGGTGGGGGCGTCTCATGCCAGCGCGCTGGGCACCGTGGCCGGCGGCACCAGCGTGGCCAGCGGCGCGACGCTGGAAGTCAACAACGTCAACCTCGGCAGCGAGGGCTTGAGCCTGGCCGGCACCGGCGTGGCCGGGCTGGGCGCACTGGTGGGCAGCGGGGCCGGTGCGGCAGCCGGCGGTGCGATCAGCCTGACGGCCGACAGCCGCATCGGTGGGGCCGGTGCGCTGTTGCTCAGTGGCCCGGTCAGCGGCGGCTTTGCGCTGGACAAGGCCGGCGCCGGCACGCTCACGCTGGCGGCGGCCAACACTTACAGCGGCGCCACCACCGTCAGCAACGGCAGCCTGGTGGTGACCGACGCTGCGGCGCTGGGCAGCACGGCGGCCGGCACGGTGGTGGCCAGCGGCGCGACGCTGGAGATCAACAACGTCAACCTCGGCAGCGAGGCGCTCAGCCTGGCCGGCAGCGGCGTGGCCGGCGTCGGTGCGCTGGTGGGCACCGGGGCCGGCGCGGCGGCCGGCGGGGCGGTGACCCTGACGGCCAACAGCCGCATCGGTGGCGCGGGCTCGCTCACGTTGAGCGGCGTGGTCAGCGGCGCGTTTGCGCTGGACAAGGCCGGCTTGGGGCTGCTCACGCTCAGCGGCGCCAACACCTACGGCGGTGCCACCACGGTCAGCGGCGGCACGCTGGTGGCGGCCCACGCCAGCGCGCTGGGCGGCACGGCGCAGGGCAGCACCGTGGCCAGTGGCGCCACGCTGGAGATCAACAACGTCAACCTCGGCAGCGAGGCCCTGAACCTGGCTGGCACCGGCAGTGCGGGCCTGGGCGTGCTGGTGGGAACAGGCGCGGGCGCGGCGGCGGGTGGCAATGTCAGCCTGGCCGCCAACAGCCGCATCGGCGGTGCCGGATCGCTGGTCTTGAGCGGCGCGATCAGCGGCGGCTTTGCACTGGACAAGGCCGGCACCGGCACGTTGACGCTGAGCGGCAGCAACAGCTTCAGCGGCGCCACCACGGTGAGCGCGGGCACGCTGGTGGCATCCCATGCCAGCGCGCTGGGCACGGTGGCCGGGGCCACCAGCGTGGCCAGCGGCGCCACGCTGGAAGTCAACAACGTCAACCTCGGCAGCGAGTCGCTCAGCCTGGCCGGCACCGGCGTGGCCGGCCTGGGCGCGCTGGTGGGCAGCGGGGCCGGCGCGGCAGCCGGCGGCACGGTCAGCCTGCTGGCCGACAGCCGCATCGGCGGCGCGGGCTCGCTTGCTTTGAGCGGCGTGGTCAATGGCGGGTTTGCGCTGGACAAGGCTGGCTTGGGCACGCTCACCCTGAGCGGGGCCAACACCTACAGCGGCGCCACCTTGGTCAGCGCCGGCAAGCTGGTGGTGGCCCACGCCAATGCGCTGGGCGGCACGGCGCAGGGCAGCACGGTGGCCAGCGGCGCCACGCTGGAGATCAACAACGTTGACATCGGCGCTGAGGCGCTGAGCCTGGCCGGCACCGGCAGCGCGGGCCTGGGCGTGTTGCTGGGCAGCGGCGCGGGCGCGGCGGCGGGCGGCAATGTCAGCCTGGCCGCCAACAGCCGCATCGGCGGCGCCGGTGCGCTGTTGCTGAGTGGTGGGGTCAGCGGCGGTTTTGCGCTGGACAAGGCCGGCAGCGGCAGCTTGACATTGAGCGCAGCCAACACCTACAGCGGCGCCACCACGGTGAGCGCCGGCACGCTGGTGGCCTCCAACAACGCCGCGCTGGGCGGCGCGGTGGCGGGCACGACCGTGGCCAGCGGCGCGACGCTGGAAGTCAACAACGTCAACCTCGGCAGCGAATCGCTCAGCCTGGCCGGCACCGGCGTGGCCGGGGTGGGCGCGCTGGTGGGCACGGGTGCCAGCGCGGCTGCCGGTGGCACGGTCAGCCTGCTGGCCGACAGCCGCATCGGCGGCGCCGGCAACCTGGCCTTGAGCGGGGTGCTCAGCGGCGCGTTTGCGCTGGACAAGGCCGGCGCAGGCAGCTTGACCTTGAGCGCGGCCAACACCTACAGCGGCGCGACAACGGTGAGCGCCGGCAAGCTGGTGGCGTCCAACAGCGCCGCGCTGGGCTCGGCGCTGGCGGGCACCAGCGTGGCCAGCGGCGCCACGCTGGAGATCGACAACCTGAGCATCGGCACCGAGCCCCTGAGCCTGAGCGGCCTCGGCTTGGGCGGCGGCGGGGCCTTGCTGGGCAGCGGTGCCAGCGCGGCAGCGGGCGGCACGGTCAGCCTACTGGCCGACAGCCGCATCGTCAGCAGCGGGGCGCTGGCGCTGACCGGCGTGGTCAGCGGCGGTTTTGCGCTGGACAAGGCCGGCGCCGGCAGTTTGAGCCTGAGCGCGGCCAACAGCTACAGCGGCGCCACCACGGTGAGCGTCGGCACGCTGGTGGCGTCCCATGCCAGCGCACTGGGCACGGCGGCCGGGGGCACCAGCGTGGCCAGCGGCGCAACGCTGGAAGTCAGCAACGTCAATCTCGGCAATGAGGCCTTGAGCCTGGCCGGCACCGGTGTGGCCGGCGTGGGCGCACTGGTGGGCACGGGCGCCAACGCGGCAGCCGGTGGTGCCATCAGCCTGACCGCCGACAGCCGCATCGGCGGTGCCGGCGCGCTGTTGCTGAGCGGCCCGGTCAGCGGTGGTTTTGCGCTGGACAAGGCCGGCGCCGGCAGCCTGGGCTTGAGCGGCGCCAACAGCTACAGCGGCGCCACCACGGTGAGTGCCGGCACGCTGGTGGCCGGCCATGCCACCGCGCTGGGCACGGCGGCCGGCGGCACCACGGTGCTGGCCGGCGCGACGCTGGAGATCAACAACGTCAGCATCGGCAACGAGGCCCTGAGCCTGGCCGGTGACGGCCTCAGTGGCGTCGGCGCGCTGGTGGGTCGCGGCACGGCGGCCTTGGGTGGCGCCGTCACGCTCGCCGCCGACGCCAGCGTCGGTGTGCCGGGCAGCTTGGCGCTGGGCGGGGCGATCGGCCAATCCGGCGGCACACGCGCGCTGACCAAGATCGACACCGGCACCCTCACCCTCACTGGCAGCGGCAGTTATGCCGGGGGCACCACGGTGGTGGCCGGCACGCTGGCGGTCAGCGGGGCCGGCGCCGCCGGCACCGGCACCATCGCGGTGGGCGGCCAGAGCTTGCAGATCGACAACGGCGCCACTGTGCTGAACGCGGTCACGCTGGCCGGCGGCAGCATCAGCAACCGCGCCGGCCAGGGCACGCTGGCCGGCCTGACCACCCTCAGCGCCGATTCATTGCTGCAAAGCAGCGGCGTGGGCGCCAGCCTGGTGGTGACCGGCGCCATCACCGGCACGGGGGCCCTCACCACCCAGGGCGGTTTTATCAGCCTGCTGGGCAACAACAGCTACAGCGGCGCCACCCGGGTGGCAGCCGGCACCTTGACGCTGCAAAACGGCCAGGCCGTGCCCGACGGGTCGGCGCTCACGCTGGCCAATGGCACGGCGCTGACCTTGGTCAGCAACGAGACCATCGGCTCACTCGCCGGGGCTGCCACCGGCGGCACCCAGGTGCAACTGGGCAGCCATGTGCTGAGCACCGGTGCGGACCACAGCTCGACCACCTTTGGCGGCGTGATCGGCGGCGTGGGGGGCCAACTGGTCAAGCTGGGCAGCGGCAACTTCACGCTCGAAGGCGCGGGCAGCTACAGCGGCGGCACCACCGTGGCCGGCGGCACGCTGACGCTCAACACCGCGCAAGCGGTGGCCGGCACCGGCACCATCGCGGTGGGTGGCAACCGGCTCAACCTCGACAACGGCGCGGTGGCGACCAATGCCGTCACGCTGGCGGGCGGCACGCTGGGCAATGTGGCCGGTGCCGGTAGCCTGACGGGCCCGCTGACGCTGGCCGCCAACGCGCTGCTCGACAGCAGCGCCAGTGGCACCGGCCTGGCCGTGTCGGGGGCGATCAACGGCAACGGCGGCCTCACCGTGCAGGCCGGGCAGGTCACGCTGAGTGGCGCCAACACCTATGGCGGCAACACCGCAGTGGCCACCGGTGAGTTGCGGTTGCAGGGCGGCGCGGCGCTGCCCGATGGGTCGGCGGTGACGCTGGCCGACGGCGCAGTGCTGACCTTGCTGGGCAACGAGACCATCGGATCACTGTCGGGTGTGGGCGCCCCTTCGGCCCGGGTTCACCTGGACAGCTTTGCGCTGACCACCGGCGGCAATGGCGGCAGCACCCGCTTCGACGGCGTGCTCGACGGCGTTGGCGGCCAGTTGAGCAAGACCGGCGGCGGCAGCTTCACGCTGTCGGGCGCCAACACCTACAGCGGCGCCACCCGGGTGCTGGGCGGCACGCTGACTTTTGCCGCCAGCAACGTGATCGCCGACGCCAGCGCTGTGACCGTCGACGCCGCCACGCTCGATATCGGCGTGCACAGCGACACGGTGGCGGCGGTGTCGCTGCAGGGCGGCGGCGCGATCAATGGCAGCAGCGGGGTGCTGACCAGCAGCGCCGCCTTTGATCTGCGCAGCGGCACGGTCTCGGCCATCCTCGACGGCACGGCCGGGGCGACCAAATCCAGCGCCGGCACCGTCACCCTCAGCGGCGCCAACCTGCTGCGCGGCAGCACTGCCGTGCAGGCCGGTTTGCTGCAGTTGCAGGGCGGCCAGGCCATCCACGACAACGCGCTGGTGACGCTGGCCGACGGCGCGTCGCTGGCCTTGTTGTCGAGCGAGACCCTCGGCGCGCTGTCGGGCGCCGGGGCCACCAGCGCCAGCGTCAACCTGGGTGCCTCCACATTGACCACCGGCGGCAACGGCGCGTCCAGCGCCTTCGACGGCGTGATCGCTGGTGCGGCGGGCCGGCTGGTCAAGGCCGGCGCCGGCAATTTCACCTTGACCGGCGCCAACACCTATGGCGGCGGCACGCGGATCGACGATGGGGTGCTGACGGTCAGCGGCCTGGCGGCCACGGCGGGCAGCGGCGCCATCGCGGTGGGCGCCAACCGGCTCAACATCGACAACAACGCCAGCGTGGCCAATGCGCTCACGCTGGCCGGCGGCACGCTGGGCAACGCAGCCGGTGCCGGCCGCATGGCGGGCCCGGTCAGCTTGACAGCCAACGCCCGGCTCGACAGCAGTGGCGGCAGTGGTTTGCTGGTCTCGGGGCCGATCAGCGGCAGCGCCGGCATCAGCGTGCAGGCCGGCCAGGTGACGCTCGGCGGCGCCAACACCTACAGCGGCGCCACGGCGGTGGCCGCCGGTGAGCTGCGGCTGCAGGGCGGCGCGGCACTGCCCGACGCATCGGTCTTGACGCTCGCCGATGGCGCGGCGCTCACCTTGCAGTCCAGCGAGACCATCGGCTCACTGGCCGGTGTGGGGGCGCCGACAGCGCGGGTGCACCTGAACGGCAATCTGCTGACCACCGGTGGCAACGGCGGCAGCACGCGGTTCGATGGCGTGATCGACGGCGCGATCAGCGGCGCAGGGGGCCAGTTGACCAAGACCGGCGGTGGCACGTTCACGCTGTCCGGCAGCAACAGCTACACCGGCGCGACCTTGGTGGCCGGCGGCACGCTGGCGCTGGCGGCGTCGAATGTGATCGCCGACGCCAGCGCCTTGACCGTCAACGCTGCCACCCTGGACATCGGCGCCCACAGCGACACGGTGGCCTCGGTGTCGCTGCAGGGCGGTGGGGTGGTCAATGGCAGCGGCGGCGTGCTGACCAGCCTGGCAGCCTTTGATCTGCGCAGCGGAACGGTCTCGGCCATCCTGGGCGGCACGGCCGGTGCCATCAAGTCCAGCACCGACAGCGTCACCTTGAGCGGCGTCAACCGCTACACCGGCACCACCTTTGTCAACGCCGGCACGCTGCAACTGCAGGGTGCGGGCCGGCTGGCAGCGGCGGGCTCGGTCAATGTGGCGGCCCCGGGCAGCCTGGCGCTGGCCGGCGACCAATCGTTGGACAGCCTGACGCTGGCCGGCACGCTCACCGGCAGCGGCACCTTGCTGGCCAACAGCTTTGCGATCAACGGCGGGCGCATCGATGTGCCGCTGGGCACCCGCACGCTCGATTCATCGGGCAACAGCGCGATCAATGCCAACGCGGCGGCCGACACCATCACCATCAACAGCGGCAACCTGACGCTGGGGGCCGGCGACCTGCTGTCGGACAACGCGCAAGTGACGGTGGCCGCACCCGCCACTTTGACGATGGCCGGCGCCGACACGGTGGGCAGCCTGACCTTGCTGGGCACCCTGGCCGGCACCGGCACCTTGACGGCGCAGACCTATGCGCTGGTCGGCGGCACCGCCAACGCCAACCTGGGCGGCGGCGCACTGACCAGCCTGGGCGCCAGTGCGCTCAATGGCAGCGCGGCGGTCAGCACGCTGGCGGTGCAGGGCGGCACGCTGGGCCTGGGCGCGGCCAACCGGCTGAATGCCTTGCCGGCGGTGACGGTGGCTGCCGGCGCCACGCTGGCGCTGGGCGGCGCCGAGCGCATCGGCAGCCTGGCCGGTGGCGGCACGCTGGCCCTCGGCGCGGCCACGCTGAGCACCGGGGTGGGCGGCACCACCCGCTTTGACGGCGTGATCAGCGGCAGCGGCGGCCTGACCAAGCAGGGCGGCGGCAGCTTCACGCTGGGCGGCTCCAACACTTACAGCGGCGACACCCTGGTGGAGGCGGGCAGCCTGGCACTGGCATCGGCCGACCGTTTGGCGGATGCCACGGCGGTCACGGTGGCCAGCGGCGCCAGCCTCAACATTGCCGCCACCGACAGCGTGCGCAGCCTGGTGCTGGCCGGCACGCTGGACGGCGCCGGCACCCTGACCGCAGCCAGCTACAGCCTGCGCAGCGGCACGGTCAACGCCGGCCTTGGCGTGGGGGCCTTGCTGTCCTCGGGCAGCAGCACGCTGGCAGGCACTGCGGCGGTGGGCAGCCTGGCGGTCAATGGCGGCAGCCTGGGCCTGGCCTCGGCCGGCCGTTTGACGGCCACCCCGGCCGTCACGCTGGATGCCGGCGCCAGCCTGGCGCTGGGCGGCAACGAGACCTTCGGCACCCTGGCCGGCAGCGGCACGCTGGCGCTGGGCGGCGCCACGCTGAGCACCGGCGTGGCCGGCAGCTCGGCCTTTGCTGGCGTGCTGTCGGGCAGCGGCGGCTTGACCAAGCAGGGCAGCGGCAGCTTCACGCTCAGCGGCGCCAACAGCTACACCGGCGCCACCACGGTGGCGGCCGGCACCCTCTTGCTGGCCGGCGCGGAGCGCCTGGCCGACAGCTCGGCGGTGACAGTCGCCAGCGGTGCCACGCTCAGCCTGGACGCTGCCGAGACCGTGGCCACGCTGCTGCTGCGCGGCACGCTGGCCGGCAGCGGCACCCTCAGTGCCGCCAGCTACACGCTGGACGGTGGCAATGCCATCGCCAACCTGGGCGCCGGGGCACTGGTGTCCACCGGCAACAGCACGTTGGTCGGCAGTTCGGCGGCCGGCACCGTCAACGTCAACACCGGTCGGCTGACGCTGGGCAGCGCCAACCGCCTGGCCGATACCAGCCAGGTCACGGTGGCCACTGGCGCGGCACTCACGCTGGCCGGCGATGACGGGGTGGCCAGCCTGGCACTCAGCGGCACGCTGGACGGCGCCGGCACGCTGACCGCCGCCACCTACTTGCTGGCCGGCGGCACGGCGGACGCCGCGCTGGGCGCCGGCAAGCTCAACAGCAGCGGCGCCAGCCGGCTCAATGCCACGGCCAACGCCAGCAGCCTGGCGGTCGATACCGGCACGCTGACCCTGGGCAGCGCCAACCGCCTGCTGGGCGCCCCGGCGGTCACGCTGGCGGCCGGTGCCCGCATGCTGCTGGGCGGCGACGACAGCTTTGGCAGCCTGGCCGGCGCCGGCTCGGTCGGCCTGGGCGCGGCCACTTTGAGCACCGGTGCGGCCGGCTCGACCACCTTCTCTGGCGTGATCGACGGCAGCGGCGGCCTCGTCAAACAAGGTGCGGCCACCACCTTCGGGCTGACCGGCGCGAATGCCTTCACCGGCCCCACCCGGGTGGCGGCCGGCACGCTGGTGATCGGCGACGGCGTCAGCAGCGGGGCGATGGCCACCAGCGACTACCGGGTGGACGGCGTGCTGCGGCTGCAGCGCGGCGACGCGGTGCTGCTGGCCCAGCCGATCAGCGGCAGCGGCGCGGTCGAGCAGGCCGGCGGCGCCAACGGCGTGCTGACGATGCAGGGCAACAACAAGACCTACACCGGCGCCACCCGGGTGGTCAGCGGCCGGCTGGCCACCGCCGCGGCCGAGAACCTGTCGGACGTCAGCGCGGTGCAGGTGGCGGTGGGCGCGGCCTTGAGCCTGGCCGGCGACGAGACGGTCAAGGCGGTGGATGCCGACGGCACGCTGGCCATCGCGTCCAAGCTCACCACCACCGGCGCGATGGCCCTCAAGGGCGCGGTCACCGCCACCGGCGGCGCGGCAGTCAGCCTGAGCGCCTCGCAGATCGATAGCGTCAACCCCGGCAACCGCTGGGGCAGCAGCCTGTCGGTCAACTCCAGCGGTGCGGTCAATCTGTCGGCCGGCACCCATGACGGCAGCGCCGCAGCGCCCTTGCGCGACCTGTCGCTGGGGGCCTTCAGCGTGGCCGGCGGCGGCAAGATCACGGCCGGGGCCATCGAGCTGACGGCCCTGACCAACATCAACGGCGGCACCCTGTTGCTGGACGCCAGCAAGGGCGCGATCTTTGTGCTGCCCGATGCCAGCCTGACCGGCAAACTCACGCCCGACAGCCGGCAGATCGCCTTCACCAAGGACATCGTCACCCAGACCGCGGCCAGCCGCATTGAGGTGGCCGGTGACGGCCAACTGGCGCTGGCGGCCAGCCAGGGCGGGTCGGTGGCGCTGCTGTCCGAGACCAACAACTTTGGCGGCAAGGGGCTGTCGGTGCTGAGCGGCCCGGCCGGTGTGGCCTGGGCCGCCAACCGCCAGAAAGACCCGGCCAACGCCGCGTCGATCGACTATTCGCTGCAGAACCAGGTGCGCCTGGCGGGCCGGCAGGTGGTGGTCGGGGTCGGCGGCATCGAGGCCGATGTGGTGGCCATCAAGGCCGACGCGCTGGCCACGCTGGGCAGCGCTGCCATCGTCGCCAAGCTGCCCTATGACAACCTGGTGGGCACCACCATCTCCTTGCCCGGCCTGACGCTGGCGCTGAGCGACGCGGCCTTTGCCGCCACCTTCAGCTTTGGCCAGCCCACCGGCGCCATCAACATCAATGTCGGCAGCAAGGCCTTCGGCAACCGCACATCGCTGCCGGTGGACAGCGGTTTTGTCGCGCTGCTGCCCAAGAACGGCGCCAAGGGCACCACGGCGGTCTATCTGCAGGGCCCGCTGGTGGCAGGGACCTATGGCTTCTTCTACGACGGGTCGGGCGTGCAGACCGAGGTGCCGGTGTTCTACAACGGCAGCACGGCGGTCACGCCCCAGGTCCAGGGCTCGATTTCGTCGACTGTGTCGGTGTCCGAGAGCGCCCGCAAGGAGCGTTTCGAAGAGGCCGTGCGCACCGAGAACGTGGCGGTGCGGCTGCGTGCCGGTGTGATCGCCGAGGTCGGTCCGGGCACGCCGGCCACCAGCACCAGCGGGTCGCTCGACAAGATGCGGCCCCCGCGCTGCGAACCCCAGGGTGGCACACTGGCTTGCAGCAACGCCGGGCCGACGCCTTGATGGTCAGTCCCCCAGCCACCCCGCCGACCCTGGCCTGATCCCCTCCCACCATGCTGCGTCCCACCCGTTTCAGCCGTGTCCTGCGCCGCCGCAGCCTGTTGCGTTGGGGCGCGCTGGCCGCTGCCGGCCTGGCGGCCAGGCTGGGTTTTGCGCAGACCGCTGCTGCCACCCCAGCGCCCGCAGCAGCGCCCACAGCAGCGCCCGACGGCCCCGAGCCACCGCGCCTGGCGCTGTTGATCGGCAACCGCGAGTACCCCGACGGCGACGACCTGCCGCCTATCCACAAGAACGTTCGCGATCTGCGCGAGGCACTGGAAAAACGCGGTTTCCAGGTCACCGACGGGCTCGACCTGGACCTGGCCCGGGCCCGCGAGGCGATGGCCGCGTTCAGTGCCCGCGTCAAGGCTGCGCCGACGGATGCCACGGTGTTCTTCTACTTCTCGGGCCATGGCGCGCAGGTGGATGCCGAGAACCTGCTGGTCTCGGCCCGGCTCAGCCCCAAGTCGCGGGCCGAGGTGCTGGCCAGTGGCAGCCTGACCCTGACCAAGGACGTGATCGGCAGC
The DNA here is from genome assembly GCA_031366465.1 of Betaproteobacteria bacterium. Lineage (GTDB taxonomy): Bacteria > Pseudomonadota > Gammaproteobacteria > Burkholderiales > Burkholderiaceae_C > Pseudaquabacterium. The sequence goes on from JANLZT010000291.1 coordinate 14,717, forward strand.
CTGCCGGTGCGCCCGGATGGCCTGACCATCGCGGTGATCGACGCCTGCCGCACCTCGATCAAGGCGATGGCCGACGGCGAAGGCCTGAACCAGGTCGAGGCGCCGGCCGGTTGCCTGATCGCCTTTGCCACCGGCGCCGGCAAACCGGCCATCGCGCCGGCCAGCGAGAACGCCAACACTTTCTACACCGCGTCGCTGGTCAAGGTGCTCAACAGTGCCAATGGCGAGACGCCGTTCCAGGACATGTTCCGGCTGGTCAAGTCCGACACCCAGAACACCATGCAGAACCATCCGGTGCTGATCTTGCGGCAGTTTGCCCAGGTGCCCTTCATCGCCGAGAACACCCGGGTGCGGCGCCGGCTGGCGCCCCGGGTGGCCGATGCACCGCCGCCACCACCGCGCAAAGAGGACGAATCGGTGGCCTGGGCGCGGCTGGAGAAACTGATCTGGCCCGCCGATGTGGCCCGCGAGGCGGCCCGCTACCTGGCTGACTACCCCGACAGCCAGTTGGCGGGCAGCGCGTCGGTGGCCCGCGACGGTGCCCTGGAGGCCGCTGCGATCCTGCGCCGCAACGAGGTGCGGCTGTACCGCAGCGCCTTCCAGTTGCTGCCTGAGCTGCCCGCCGAGGTGGCCGCCGACATCGTCAAGGCCGGCCGGGGCGACAAGGACGCCGCCGCCCGCCTGGGCCAGCGCAACAGCCCCGAGCTGGGCCTGATGGGCGGCGGGGTGGACAAGCAGGGCCGCTACGAGGGCTGGATGCAGTACGCCGCCGCGCTGGGCAACGGCATCGCCAGCTACCGCCTGGCCCTGTACTACCGGCGCACCGGCCAGGCCCAGGAGGCCTCGGAGTTCGAGGCCCTGGCGCGCCGCCTGGGCTACACCCCGCCGCGGTCGATGGACAACAAGCGCTGAGTTGCGAGTTGAGCCGAGATCAGGCCGGCGCTTGCGCAACCACCTGGGTCGGCAGCCCATCAGCGCGGTAGTGGCGCAGGTCGGGCTGGCGCGTCATCTGCCAGTAGTCCACCAGCCGCCAGGGCATTGGCGAGAACACCCGGCCCTGGGCATTGCGGTACCAGTTGCGCATGCCGGGGTGGGTCCAGACCAATTCGGCATGTTCATCGTCCACGCGCTGGTTGTAGGCGTCGTGCACCTCGGTCAAAACGTCCAGGCTGGGCAGGCCGCGCTCCAGCATCTCGCGCAACAGCGCGGTGACATAGCGCACCTGGCATTCGCTGACAAAGATCAGGCTGCCGCCATGCGCCAGGCCGGTGTTGGGGCCGGTCAGGATGAACAGGTTGGGGAACTCGGGCACGCTGATGCCCAGGTAGGCGCGCGGGTTGTCGCCGGCCCACAGCGTGGCCAGCGGCAGGCCCGAGCGGCCGCGCACATCCAGCGGCCCCAGCATCTTGCCGGGCTCGAAGCCGGTGGCCAGCAGGATCACGTCGGCGCTGTGACGCTGGCCGGCGGCGTCCACCAGTTCGGCGCCGTCGACATGGTCCACCGCTGACGTGACCAGCCGCACATTGGGCAACTTGAGCGCCTGGTACCAGCCGTTGTCGATCAGGATGCGCTTGCCGTAGGGCGGGTAGTCCGGCAGGCACTGGGCCAGCAGATCGGGCCGGTCGGCGAGCTGGCCCTGCAGGTAATCCGTGAGCTGGCGGCGCTGGCTGTCGTTGCGGTGGTTCATCGCCCGCTGCGGATGCGGCCAGGATGGGTCACGCCGCACCGTGGGCAGCAGGCCATCGCCAAAGCGCCACATCAGGCCGAAGCGGTACCAGGCGTAGTAGTAGGGCACCTGCTGCAGCAGCCACTGGGCCTCGGGGCTGACGCTGCCGTGGTAGTCCTGCGGCGGCCGGGCCCATTGCGGCGAGCGCTGGAACACGGTGACCGAGCGCGCCTGCGCCGCCACGCTGCGCAGCATCTGCATCGCGCTGGCGCCGGTGCCGATGATGGCCACATCCTGGCCGGCCAGCGGCAGCTCATGCCGCCACTGGGCCGAATGCCAGTGCGCGCCGGTGAATGTCTCCAGCCCGGCAATCGACGCCAGCTTGGGCCGGTTGAGCTGGCCCACCGCGGTGATCACCGCATCGGCCCAGCGGGTGGTGGCCAGGCCATCGGCGCCGCGGGTCTCGACCTGCCATTGCTGCCGGTCCTCGTGCCACCGCAGCGCGGTGGCCTCGGTGTTGAACTGCAGGTGCGCCAGCAGGCCCAGCTCGGCCGCCACCCGGCATTGGTAGTTCCACACTTCATCGCGCTTGGCGTAGTTGCTGCTCCAGCCCGGGTTGGGCGCGAAGGAATAGCTGTAGAAGTGGTTGGGCGTGTCGACCCCGGCCTCGGGGTAGGTGTTGTCGAACCAGGTGCCGCCCAGCGCCGGGTTCTTGTCGATCACCTCGAACGGGATGCCCAACTGCAGCAGCCGGTGCGCCGCGCACAGGCCCGAGAAGCCGGCGCCGATCACCAGCACCTTGAAGCCCTCGCGGCGGGCCGGCGGTGGCTTGCTGCGCCAGTGCAGTTGGCGGTCGGCAAAGCCCATCTCCTCCATCGCCATGGTCACGTACTCGGGCGGCAGCGGCTCCCCCAGGCAGCAGCTCATCATCGCCAGCAGGCGCTCGGGGCTGGGCGTGGGTGGCAGGCTGCGGGCGCCGCTGGCCAGCTCGTCCAGCACCTGGG
>JANLZT010000199.1:0-7643 GCA_031366465.1 Betaproteobacteria bacterium
GCCCTCGGGCAGGTCCTCGGTCTTGCTGAACATCCGCAGCCGCAGCGTGGCGGCGTCCAGGCCCAGCAGCTCGGCGGGGTCATGCGCCAGATCCCAGACGATCAGCTCGTTCTTGTTGCTGGGGTGGCCCGCCAGCGGCCACACCAGGCCCAGGCAGCCGCGCTCGGCCGGGTACATGCCCGAGACGTGCAGCAGCGGGCGGCGGGCGTCGCCGTCCTTGCCCATGAAGGGTCCGATCTCTTGCCAGACCGCGTCTTTCCTGCGCAGCTTCAAGCAGAACTCGAAAAGTTTGGGCTGGCGCTCGCGCAGCAGCCGGGCCAGCGCGATGGTGGCGCGCACGTCGCTGAGCGCGTCGTGGGCGGCCTCGTGCAGCAAGCCGTTGGCGGCGGCCAGGTGCTCCAGCTTGAACGACGGCCGGCCGTCGGGGTGGGTTGGCCAGACGATGCCGTCGGGGCGCAGCGCATAGGCGCAGCGCACCACGTCCAGCAAGTCCCAGCGGCCGCAATCGTTTTGCCACTCGCGGCCATAGGGGTCGATCAGGTTGCGCCAGAACAGGTGGCGGGTGACCTCGTCGTCAAAACGGATGGTGTTGTAGCCCACGCCCACGGTGCCGGGCTGGCCCAGGGCCTGCAAGACCGCGCCTGCAAACTGGTGCTCGGGCACACCCTGGGCCAGGCAGGTGAGCGGGGTGATACCGGTGAGCAAGCAGCTTTCGGGGTCGGGCAGGGTGTCGGGGGCGGGCTGGCAATACAGCATCAGCGGATCGCCGATCTCGTTGAGCGCAGCATCGGTGCGCACGCCGGCAAACTGGGCCGGCCGGTCGCGACGTGGCACCCGGCCGAAGGTTTCGTAGTCGTGCCAGAAGAAGCTGAAATCGGTCATGGTGGGTTCTGCCAGGGTTCTGCCAGGGTTCTGTGGCGATGGTCGCCATACGCTCAAGGTCGGCCGCACGATACGTCAGCGGCGGCTTGAAATCAGACAGCGTGGGCGCGCCGAAGGTAGCTGGCAAAGCGCGGCACGCCGCCGGCCGTGAAGCCCCGGTGGGTGAACGTGATGTGCTCGCCCACAGCCGGCGGGTGGGCCCGGTCGGCGTCGCTCAATCCGGTGCCGATGGCCAGCACGATGCCGGCCTCGGTGCGCACCTGCAGCGCACCCAGTTGGCCGGCCAGCCGGCCCTGGCCGGGCAAATGGGCCAGCACCTGGGCCTCAGCATCGTGCAGCGGCTTGTGCTTGTACAGCCAGGGGCCGCGGCCACTGGCTTCTGGGGCATCGGCCCGGTGCAGCACCAGGCCCTCGCCACCGGCCGCCAGCACCTCATCCAGCCTGTGCTGCAGCCAGGCCCGGCCCAGTGCCGGCTGCTGCGCCACCGCCACCAGCGCCGGGCTGTGGCCCTGGCCTGCGCACAGGGCCTGCAACGCACTGGCGCGTTGGGCAAAGCTGGCGCCCGCGCCGGGCAACTCAAACACCTGGTACTGCAGCGCGCGCCAGCCGGCGTCATCGGGCACCGCGCGGCGCACCAGGCCCGACAGGGCCTCAAAGCGGCCCCGCCCCAGCCACAGCTCACCGTCCAGCGGCTGGGCCGGCAGCGCCTGGGTGAACCAGGCCGGCGCCGCCACCGGCCGGCCACTGCGAAAGCGCAGGCGCTGGCCGTCCCACAGGGCCCGCACGCCGTCGAACTTTTCACTCACCAGGTAGCCGGCCGGGTCGGCGTCTTGTGGCCACTCGCGGGCCAGCAGCGGTTCTGGCAGGGCCGCAGCCTGCGCTGGGCGCGGCAGGCAGGCGCCCAGCAGCGCCGCGCACAAGCTGCGACGCCCGGCATTGACACGGGTGAAGAGGGGATCAGGGCTGATCGTGGTGGTCATGCGGGGCCTCCTGGCTTGGAAGGCGCCAGCCTAGGCCGCCCGCAGGCCCGGGGCGATCCCCCATCGGGGTTGCAGCCCATCCCCCAAAACGGGGGGCCCCCCGACCCAGGCGGGTGAATGGCGCCGCCGACCTACTTCTTGGCCGGCGTCTTGGCGGCCGTGCTGCCCTGGCGCAGCGCGTCTGACAGGCCGATCAGCACGCCGCTGACCAGCGCGGTGTAGCTCTCGGCCAGGGTTTGCGCGGCGCGCAGGCTGGTGGCGCGGGTTTCGCGCAGCGCGCTGTGCATCTGCGCCACCTGGGCGCTCAACTGCTCGGCGGCGCCGCTGGCCTTCAGGCCGGTCTGGGTGCCCGACAGGTTGAATTTTTCCAGCACCTGGGCCCACGGGCCGGCCATCGGGTCACCGGCCGCACCGGCGGCCTTTTTGATGGTGCCCAGCAGCGCGTCCTCGAACTTGTCCATCTCGGCCAGGGCTTTTTTCAGCTGGGTCTCGCCCAGGTCAACGCCCTTGTCGACAAACTGCTGCAGCGCCACCCGGTTGGCCTCTACCGCCTTGATCAGTGCATCGTCCATGCCGGCCACCGCGTTGTCGAGCAAGGCCTGGGCGTCCACCGAGCCCAGCAGCGGGTTCTTGGCCGCGCCGGTGCTGGCGGCCTGGGCCACCGTGCCCAGCACGCTGCGGATGTTTTTCAGGCTCAACTCGCGGCCCTGCAGCGCACCCAGCGTGGCCTTGAACACGGCACCGCGCAATTGCGCCGTTTGCTGAGCTGAGGCCTGGGCAAACTGGTCGATCAGGGCTTGTTGGTCGATACCGGATTTCATCATCGCTATCTCCTGTTGGCGGGGGGGAAGGCCGAATGTGCCACGCCCACACTGCACCAAGCTGACATCAAAACAGCCGCCGAACCTCGTCGGCATCGACCTGCAACTTGATGAACACCTCGTTGCCGCGCGACACGGCTTGCACGCCCTGGCGGCTGCGCGATGCACCCAGGTACAGCACGGTGCCTGCCGTCTGCCGCCAGGCCCAGGTGAGCGAGCCGGTGGTGGCCGCGCTGTGCTGGGCCACTACGGCCGGCAAGCTGCCCAGCGCAGGCTCGGCCAGGCGGTCCAGCCGGGTGTATTGCACGATCGCCCGCAATGACTGGCGCGGGCTGAAGAACCAGCGCGCCAACACCTGGTGGGCAGCCTCGGCATACACCCGCCCACCCTGGTGATTCAGCCAGGCGTAACCCAGGCCGGGCTCCAACTCCAGCCGGGGCAGCGGCCGGGTGGTCAGCGACAGGTTGACGCGGCCACCCGGGCGCAGCTGGTTGGCGCTGACGTCGGCCAGCCGGCCCCATTGCAGCTCGGCATTGAGCAAGGGCGCCCAGGCCGCCGGGGTCACGGTCAAGTTCGACTTCAGGTAGTTCTCGGCCAGCAGCGGCAGGCCGGGGCCGGTGCGCAGCGCCGAGCCGGCGTGCCACTGGGCCCACCACTCCAGGTTGTGGGCGCCGGCGAGCCAGAAGCCCGGGTAGACATCGCGCGACACCAGCGCGCCGCTGTTTTTGTCGCGCACCACATCGGCCTGCAGATTGATCCAGAACTCATTGAAGGGGCCCAGCGGTATCCAGCCCCGGGCCAGCCGGGCATGGCCGCGGTTGATGGCGTTTTGCACCACAAAGCCGCTGTCATTGCGAAAGCCGGCGCCGATGTCGTCCAGCCCCAGGTCGCCCTCGACCTGCCCGGTCTGGTAGAACAATTTGGCGTAGGCCTGGTGGCCGGCGCTGGCCGGGCCACGCTGCAGCACGCCGGCCAGCGGCTGGGCGGTGGTGTGCGACTGCAACCACTGCGCGCGCAGCCGCCAGGCGTCGCTGATCTGCCAGGCGATGTCGGGGCCCAGTAGCTGGTTGTCGCCGCGCTGATCGGCATAACGGCGAGCGCTGGCCACGCCGCCCCATTGCAGCGCACCGGTGTCGTGGCGCACGCGCATCGCCACCGAGCGCGACGCCGGCTGCTCGGCGCTGTCGGTGCCAAACGGGCCCGGCAACAGCACCGCGCCGCCGCCCCGGTCGTCGATCACAAAGGCGCTGCCGGCCAGGCGGGCGCCGCGCCAGGTGCTGCGCAGGCCCCAGCGCGGCGCGGTGAAGCTGCGCGAGTAGAGCGCGTCAGTGGGGCTGCGCAGCAGGTCGCTGGATTCAAAGAAGAACGGCCGGGTCTCGGGGAACTGCAGCGCAAAGCGGGTGTTGCCGGCCAACTGCGGCACGTCCAGCGCCACCTGGGAGAAATCGGGGTTGAGCGTGGCGTCCAGCACCCATTCGGCGCGCGGCCGCCACTTCAGATCAAGGGTGGCCTCCAGCCGCTGCTCGCTGACCCCAGGCGCGCCGGCCGGGGCCTGGCGCTGGCGCCGCCAGGTCAGGCTGGGGCGCAGGCTGAGGAACTGGTGGCGCTCGGGCAGCACCACGCCGTGCAAGGGCTGCAAGGCGGCGATGAAGTTGGGCGCGTCGCGCGGGATCAGCACCGAGCTGTGCAGGTAGAACTGCTCGCGCGGCACCCGCCGCGCCACCATGATGCGCCAGGGCTGGGCCGCGCCCGGGGCGGCGCCGCTGTCATCGGAGGCAAAGCGCAGCGATGCAAACGGGATGCGGAACACGGCGGTGTAGCCGGTCTCGGTGCGGGCGGTGGCGGCATCGAAATCGAAGTCGGGCGCAAAGTCTTCGCTGTCGTCGGCGGCGGTGTGCATGCCGTCGGCCAGGCTGCCGGCGGCATTGATGCGGAAGAACTGGGCCGACTGGCGACGGCCGATGGCGTCGATGTAGACCACCACGAAATCCTGGGTGCGGTTGACGCCGTCGTGGCGCACCAGCGGGGCCCGGATCTGGGCCGGGTCGGGGTCGAGCGCCTCGACGCCAACCCACAGCGCCTGCTCGTCGAACAGCACCCGCACCCGGGTCTCGTGGCGCGGCACGGCGCCGGTGTTGGGCGCCTTCTCGACAAAATCGCGGTGCACCGCAGCGCGCTGCCAGGCCGGGTGCGACAGCGTGCCGTCCAGCGCCAGACGCTCCTCGGGCAGCAACCGGGTGCTGGTGATGGCCGGGCCGTCGGGCGGCTGGGCCCGCGCCGGGCCGGGCAGGCCTGCCAGCAACAGGGTGGCGGCCAGCATCAGCATGGTGGCCCTCAGGGTGGTGGCCAATATCTCGGGTTTCATGCGGCCGGAATTCTGCCTGCGCCTGGGCCCGCACTGGGCTGGCCGGCGCCGGGGTGGCGCAGCCGCCACAGCAGAAACAGCGCGATGCTCAGGTTGAGCGCGTTCCACAGCGCGCCGTTGATGAAGGCGGCGTGGTAGCTGCCGGTCAGGTCGAACACCTTGCCGCTCATCCAGCCGCCCAGGGCCATGCCGAACAGCGTGCACATGATGACCGTGCCGACCCGGGCGCCGGCCTCGGCCGGCGGGAAATGCTCGCGCACGATGATGGCGTAGCTGGGCACGATGCCGCCCTGGAACAGCCCGAACATTGCCGAGACAACATACAAGGACACCAGGCCGTCGAAAGGGATGAACATCAACAGCGCAACGCCCTGCAGAAAGCTGCCCAGCAGCAAGGTGCGCACGCCGCCGATGCGGTCGCAGATGGCGCCCGAGATCAGCCGGCTGACGATGCCGCAGGCCAGCATCAGGCTGAGCATCTCGGCGCCGCGCGCCGCGCCAAAACCCAGGTCACCGCAATAGGCCACGATGTGCACTTGCGGCATCGCCATCGCCACGCAGCAGGCGGTGCCGGCCACGCACAGCAGGCCCTGGGCCTGGCCCAGGCTCAGGCCGAAGGGCCGGTTGGACGGCACCGGGCCGCCGGCCTTGGAGGGCGCCTGGGTGGCTGCGGGCGACTTGGCACGCATCGCGCCGGCCAGCAACAGCATGCTGATCGTGGTGAACAGCCCCAGCCCGATGTAGGTGCTGCGCCAGCCCACGCTGTCGACAAAATGCTGCACCAGCGGCGGCCAGACCGCACCGGCCAGGTAGTTGCCGCTGGCACACACCGCCACCGCAATGCCGCGCCGCTTGGCAAACCACAGCGAGGTGTCGGCGATCAGCGGCACAAAGGTGGTGCTGCTGCCCAGCAAGCCGACCAACAACCCCTGCACCAGCGCATAACTGGTGATGCTGCCGACCCAGCCGCAGGCCGCAAAGCCCAGGCCCAGGCTGAGCGCGCCGATCACGATCACCGGCACGATGCCGAAGCGATCAGCCAGCCGGCCCATCAGCACGCAGCCCAGCCCGAAGCCGATCATCAGCAAGGTGTAGGGCAAAGAGGCCTGGGCCCGGCTGACGCCAAACTCGGCCTGCACCGCCGGCAGCATCACTGAGACCACATACATGCCGGCCGAGCCGATGGTCATCAGCAGCAAGGTGGCGGCCAGGCGCCACCAGGCGTGGCGGGAATCGGGCAGAGGGGCCGGCGTGCCGGACGGGAGGGTGGGCTTGGCAGTGGGCATCGGCGGCGCGGCCCGGCGGCCGGCTTGGCATGGCAGTGGGGGGCGGCGCCAGGGGCGGCCCGCGCGGCCCCGCAGCTTAACCGCCCGCTACGGCTGGGCTGGCCGAACACGCGGACCGCGCGGCTCAAGCCGCGCTGTGCATTGGCCGATAGGGGCTGGATGCCCCGGCGCCCAGCGGCCGGGCCCTCTCCATCGACCCCGCCGCCGGCATGGTGCTGGCCCGCTATGCCTCGCACCCGGTGGCCGACAACCGCGCCAACGACCCGACCAGCCTGCCGGCCTGGCATGCGCTGGCCCGGCACCTGATGGCCATGCCGGGCTGAGCGCAGGCCCTCACTGCCCGGGCTGTCACTCGGCCTTGGCGCCCGAGTCCTTGACCACCTTGGCCCATTTGACGATCTCGCTGGCCTGGTAGCGGCCCAACTCGTCGGGTGTCGAGATCCAGGGCTCCAGGCCCAGGGTCTTGAGCTTGTCCACCACGTCGGGCAGCTTGAAGACGCGCTGCAGCTCGGCATTCAGCCGGGCCACCACCTCCTTGGGGGTGCCGGCCGGCGCGAACATCGCAAACCAGGTGGTGGCCTCAAAGCCGGGCACGGTCTCGGCCACGGTGGGCACATCGGGCGCGGCGGCTGATCGTTTGGCAGTGGTCTGGGCCAGCGCGCGAATCTTGCCGTCCCGGGCCATCGGCAGGGCCGAGGGCATGTTGTCGAACATCAGCTGGATCTGCCCGCCCACCAGGTCGGGGATCGCAAACTGCCGGCCCTTGTAGGGCACATGCTGCATCGTCGTGCCGGTGAGTGACTTGAACAGCTCACCCGACACATGCACCGAGGTGCCGATGCCCGGTGAGCCAAAGCTCAGCTTGTTGGGGTTGGCCTTCATGTAGGCGATCAACTCGGCCACGTTCTTGACCGGCAGATCGTTGGTCACCACCAGCAGGTTGGGGGCACTGGCGATATGGCCCACCGGGCTGAAATCCTTGACCATGTCATAGGGCATCTTGGGATACAGCGCACCATTGATCGAGTGCGTGCCCACCGTGCCCAGCACCAGGGTGTGGCCGTCGGCCGGCGCCTTGGCCACCTTGTCGGCGCCGATGTTGCCGCCAGCACCCGGCAGGTTGTCCACCACCACCGGCTGGCCGAGCTGGGCCTTGTCGGCAAACAAGCGGGCCAGCAGGTCGGGCGCGCCGGCCGCCGGGAAAGTGACCACCAGGCGGATCGGCTTGGTGGGAAAGCCCTGGGCCGCAGCGGCCAGGGCGCCCAGGGCGAGTGATGCGGCGATCAGCAGTTTTGGCAGGGTCATGGCA
>JANLZT010000354.1:0-4294 GCA_031366465.1 Betaproteobacteria bacterium
CAACAGCGAGAACGCCGTCAAGACGCAGGTCTGGTGCGCCGTGGCCACCTACGTGCTCATCGCCATCGTCAAGAAGGAGCTTCAACTCGAGGCCTCGCTCTACACATGTCTACAGATCTTGTCGGTCTCGGTTTTCGAGAAAACCCAGCTTTCATGCGCCTTGCAGGCCGACAACTCCCAATTCGACTTGCCTGACACCGCCAACCAATTGAATTTGTTCGACTTTTCACCGGACAGCAGTGAGGCTTCATAAAGAAGAACTGAAACCTTCTAAGAGGTAGCGGTGACAGGCTCCACCGTCCACCGCGCGCTTGCCGACCACGCCGTGGGTCTGCGGCGTGAGCATTCGTTGGCCACGCTGGCGCAGCGTCTAACGCCGATGTCTGGTGGCCCCGCGTGTAGAGCAGCGGCTCGGTCAGGCCCACCTGGTAGAACAGCCAGCTCAGGTAACGCGCCCGCAGCGGCTGGCCGGCGGCCACGCCGACGGACGGGCCCGGGAACAGGTCGGTCAGGTAGAGCGTGATGGCGCCGGTCTCGGTGACGATCTGGCCGTCATCGTCCAGCGCTGGGGTGTAGCCATGCGGGTGCGGGTTGCGCGGGTCGGCGCCGCTGCCATCGGCTTCTGGGTAGCGCACGGTGGCCATGCGGTAGTCGGCGCCCAGCTCTTCCAGCAGCCACAGCATGCGCTGCGAGAAAGAGCCGGGGGCGTGTCAATGGGTCAGCATGGCGGCAACATCCCGGTGTTTGATGTCAGCGGCATCTACAACGACGACGGTGGCTACCACTGCCAATGGTTCCACTTTGCCAACCGCCAGCGCCTGATCGACGGCTTTGGCAATGCCGACAACCATGTGATGTGGCGCGGCAACCCGGTCCCCTATGCCAACGCCTGGGTCAAGATCAAGCAGTGGATGGAGGCCATCACCACCGACACCGCTGCCGGCACCACCCGCGCCAAGGCCATCCGCAACAAGCCCACCACCGACGGCTGCTACACCAACCTGACCACCTTTGTGGCCGAGCCGCAGACCGCCAGCAGCCTGCCCAATTCCACTTGCAACACCTTGCTGCCGTCTTATGGTGCATCGCAACTGGTGGCCGACGGCCCGGTGTCGGCCGGCATCCTGAAGTGCCAGTTGAAGCCGGTGACGGCGGCCGACTACGGCACGGTGGCCTTCACGTTGGCCGAGGCCACCCGGCTTAACGCGATCTTCCCAAGTGGCGTGTGCGACTGGAACAAGACCGGCGTGGGCCAGGTGCCGGTGGTGCCGTATGCGTCCTTCGGCCCGTCGCCCGCCAACCTGGTGTTTGACGTCACCAAGTAGGCGCCAGCCCCGCCCTGATTGCCGCAGGGTGGGCGTTGAAAACACTAACGCCCCGCAAGCGGGGCGTTAGTTCAGGTCACCGCGAGCCACCGCCCGCAGGGCGATGGCCGACTGACCTCAAGAGCTTGCCCGCAAGCATGCGGTCAGAGCCTTCGCTCGCCACTCTCAGGGCCGCAGGGCCCTGCTCGGCGCGGGCTCAGCTCACTTGGCCTTGGTGACCGACTTGCCGGCCTTGACGGCCATCTCGGTGGCCGCATCGAAGCTCTTGCCTGCGGTCTCGACCGCTTGCTTGGCTTGCGCCTGGACGGTGGCCAGGGCGGTCTGCCCTGTGGTCAGCGCGTTCTTGAAGGCCGCAACGGCGCCCTCGCTGCCGGCCGGGGCGTTCTTCATCGCGGCCTCGATGCTGGCCACGGCCTGGGCTTGCACGTCGGCAAACTTGCCTTCGGCAGCCTTGCTGAGCGCGGCACCGGTCTCGGTGACGATGCCGGCAACGGCGCGGCCGTAGGCTGCGGCTTTGTCGGCCATCGGCTGGGCGAAGGATGCAATAGCGGCCATGTCCTGCGGTGCCTTGGCGGCAAAGCCGGCTTGCATCTGCTCGGCGCTGTCGGCCAGGGCGGCCTTGGCGGTGGACAGGTTGAGTTCGACCAGCTTCTCAAAACCCGACATCGCGGTCGTGGCCATGGTGTTCAGGTCGGCCAGGGCGGCGGTGGTGGCAGAAGCCAGGAATTGTTCAGCGGATTGGGTCATGCAGTGCTCCAGAGGGTTGGTCTGCAAACCGTTGAACATGAAATGTTGCGGTGCAGCATGGATCGCATGTTAGGCCTTGAATCCGGGCGATGCAAGGGAAATTGCTGCAATGCAGCATTTCTAGGGTGATCGGTCCAGAGCGACGTGTTTCGGATCGGCTGGAGCAGGTGGCGGCGCATGTTGGAACCGAATTTGCGTAAGCGCTGGGGTCAGAACGGGCAATTGACTGGTTGGTGATGACGTACGGTGGTCGGCCGGAGAGTGGCTGTCTGCATGTGCTGGCGACCTTGATCCGACGATTGGCGCGCGAGGGTGTTGACCCGGTCTGCAGCGGTTGGTGTTACTCAGCCGAGGCGTGACTACTTCTGATGGGTGTCAACGAGCGGCTCTTGGATTTCGAGAGCGCAGATGGGTCGCGTCGCAGCGGTGGCGAAGCCTGCCGTCCTATCACCTACGTGTTGGGTCCCATGTGATCATGTCCCCATTCGGAGCTGGCCACTGTTCAAAGCAAGGGACGTGATGCGCGGCGTGATTGAATCCTTCAAAGCAGAGTACGCTCAATGAGCCAAGTCCACACGCAAGCTCGCACTACGCCCCGCACGCGGGCAGAGATCAAGGCATCGCCCGCGTCGCTTGTTGATCTGGCCGAACGCTACAACATCACTCGCGCAACGGCCGCCAAGTGGAAGGGGCGTGAGACACCGCATGACTTGTCGCATCGCCCGCAAGCTCAGCACCAGGCGCTGGCCAGCTCGTCCACGAAGGCCTTGACCGCAGCGCTGTCGGTGACGTCCACCGCCCGGGCAATCACGGCCTGGGCGCTGGCCGCCAGGGCCGCGCGACGCGCCGGTGACGATGACGCGCTTGCCGCTGAGATCGATGTGCATGGGGGCTCCGAGGGTCGCGGTCGTTGCAGAAATGGAATGGACAGTCTGGACACAAATATGTTTTGTGTTCATTTATTGGTGTCGAGGTTATCCAAGCGGCGGCATGGCGCGCCCGGCAACAAAAAGCCCCGGCTGGCGGGGCTTGACGTGATCAGCTGGGGCTGCTCTGGGAGGTCTCGAGGCGGTGCCCTGGCGGAGAGAGCGGGATTCGAACCCGCGGGGGGCTGTTAACCCCCACACGCTTTCCAGGCGTGCGACTTAAACCGCTCATCCATCTCTCCGGATACGGCAGCCCGAGATTCTAGCCGACCGGGTCGAGTGCGCTTTGGCGCAACCAGCCCACGGGCACGAAGTCAGTGGCCCGGGCATGGGTGCTCTCCAGCACCACCGGCGGGGCGCATCCGTCCAGCCAGGCCTCGCGCCAGCGCAGTGCGCACACGCACCAGCGGTCACCTGGCTTCAGGCCTCGAAACCGCATCTCCGGGCGCGCCGTGATCAGGTCATTGCCGTGCTCGAACTGGAAGTTCAGGAAGGCCATCGTCAGGCGCACGCAGATCACATGGCTGCCGGCGTCCTGCGCGTCGGTGTGGCAGCAGCCGTCGCGGTGCCAGCCGGTCAGCGGGTCGTAGGAGCAGGGCAGCAGCGCGCTGCCCAGCACATTCAGGGCCACGCGCTCGCTCATGGCCGGCTGAACGACGGCGCGGCAGGTGCCGGCACGGCGGCAGACTTCATCACCGACATCGCGGTGGCGATCAGGCCAGCCACCTCGGTCATGTTGCCCGGCACGATCATGGTGTTGTTGGTCTTGGCCAGTGTCTGGTAGGCGTCGATGGCGCGCTCGGCCACCTTCAGCTGCACCGCCTCGGCGCCGCCCGGCTGGCCGATGGCGGCGGCGATCTGGCGGATGGCGTCGGCGGTGGCGGTCGCCACGGCGGTGATGGCTGCGGCCTCGCCTTGCGCCTTGTTGATCTCGGCCTGCTTTTCACCTTCGCTGCGGGCGATGGACGCCTCGCGCGCACCGGTGGCGATGTTGATCTGCTCTTGGCGCCGGCCCTCGCTGGCGGCGATCAGCGCGCGCTTCTCGCGCTCGGCGGTGATCTGGGCCTGCATGCTGCGCAGGATCTCGGCCGGCGGCGTCAGGTCCTTGATCTCGTAGCGCAGCACCTTGACGCCCCAGTTCAGCGCCGCTTCATCCAGCGATAAAACGACCGAGGTGTTGATCTGCGCCCGCTCCTCAAAAGTCTTGTCCAGCTCCATCCGGCCGATCACGCTGCGCAGCGTGGTCTGCGCCAGTTGGGTGATGGCCACGATGTAGTTGGACGAGCCGTAGCTGGC
>JANLZT010000369.1:0-5288 GCA_031366465.1 Betaproteobacteria bacterium
CGCCGCATCCTGGCACTGGCCGCCCCGCAGGCCCCCACGCTGCAGCGCCTGCAACTGCAGATCGACGACTGGATCCTGCACCCGGTGTGGGGCTTGATGATTCTTGCCGGCCTGCTGTTCATCACCTTCCAGGCGGTGTTCTCGTGGGCCAATCTGCCGATGGACTTGATCAAGGCCGGCATGGCCACGCTGGCCGGCTGGACCACCGCGTTGATGCCCGACGGCCCGCTACGCAGCCTGCTGGTGGACGGGGTGATCGCCGGTGCCGGCAGCGTGCTGGTGTTTTTGCCGCAGATCCTGATCCTGTTCTTCTTCATCCTGGTGATGGAGGACTCGGGCTATCTGCCACGGGCGGCCTTTTTGCTGGACGCGCTGATGGGCAAGGTGGGCCTGTCGGGCCGGGCCTTCATCCCGCTGCTGTCGAGCTTTGCCTGCGCGGTGCCCGGCATCATGGCCACCCGCACCATTGCCCATTGGCGCGACCGCATCACCACCATCATGATCGCGCCGCTGATGACCTGCTCGGCCCGGCTGCCGGTGTATGCACTGCTGATCGGCGCCTTCATCCCCGACCACGCGGTGGGCCCGTTCAACCTGCGCGGCCTGGTGCTGTTTGCGCTCTATGTGGCCGGCGTGGGGTCGGCGATGGCGGTGGCCTGGGTCTTCAAGCGCCTGTGGTCCAAGCACCGCTACCAGCCGCTGATGCTGGAGCTGCCGCCCTACCGCTGGCCCACAGCGCGCACCCTGGCGCTGGGCCTGTGGGAGCGGGCGGTGATCTTTGTGCGGCGGGTGGGCACCATCATCTTTGCGCTGATGGTGGTGCTGTGGTTTTTGTCCAGCTACCCGGCGGCACCGGCCGGCGCCAGCGGCCCGGCGATCCAGTACAGCTTGGCCGGCCAACTGGGCCGTGGGCTGGAAGTGCTGTTCGCGCCGATAGGCTTCAACTGGCAGATCTCGATCGCGCTGGTGCCCGGGCTGGCCGCCAGAGAGGTGGCGGTGGGCGCGCTGGGCACGGTCTACGCGCTGTCGGCCGCCGGTGATGCGGTGGCCGAGCAACTGGCCCCGGTGATCGCCCACAGCTGGTCACTGGCCACCGCGCTGTCGCTGCTGGCCTGGTATGTGTTTGCGCCGCAGTGCTTCTCCACCCTGGCCGCCGTGCGGCGCGAGACCAACGGCTGGCGCTACCCCTTGATGATGCTGGGCTACCAGTTCGGCCTGGCCTATGCCGCCGCAGGCGTCACCTACCGCAGCGCGCTGTGGCTGGGCGGCTGAGCGGCTAACTTAACTGGTGCATCCCATGTGGCAAACCCTGATCGCCGACTTGATCGTGGCCAGCGCTGCGGCCTACGCGGCCTGGGCCCTGATGCCGGCTGCCTGGCAACGCGCCCTGTCACGCCGCCTGCTGGGCCGGGAGCCGGCAGCCGCCGGCGGCTGTGGGTCTTGCGGCGGCGGCTGTGCGCCAACGCCTGCACCAGCGGCCGCGCCCCAGGTCATCCGCATCCACCGCCACCCGCCGGCCCAGAATTTCAGCGCCCCCCGGTGACCGCGCCCGCGTCGCGCGCCATGGCGGGGTGATTGGTGGGGCGGGTGAGGGCTTCACCCCGGGTCATCGACGGCCCCGGCCTTGTTCTTGCGGCTCAGCGCGAACCCACCGATCCCACCGCCAGGTAGCCGGTGCCCAGGTGGTGGCGCTCGACCAGATGCAGGTCCGGGCAACCGCCCAGCAGCGGCAGCCACGGGGCGCGCAAACCGCGCCAGGTGCTGAGGTAGTGCCTGGCCCGCCACAGGGCCCAGGCATTGACCGGGGCGCCCCAGGCCGGCAGCAGGCAGAAGCCCACCACGCTGACCCGGGCGCCGGGGCGCAATTGCGCCAGCAGATTGGCCAGCGCCTGCGGGTTTTGCAGCACATCGTGGGTGTAGCAAAGGATTGCCGCGTCAGCCACCGCCGGTGATCGGAAGCTTTCCACCGGGTCGCCCAGCACACGCACATTGGCGCAGCCGGCCGAGGCCTGGCGGGCCTGCGCCGCCATCTCGGGGCTCTGCTCGATGCCGACCACCTGGCCGCGCGGACCGACCAAGCCGGACAGTGCAGCCAGGATCGCACCGGCGCCGCAGGCCACGTCGAACACCGTTTCACCGGGCTGCAGTGCCAGCAGGTCCAGCGCACGCTGGCGCACATGGCGGATCGGCGCGGTGGTGTGCTCGTAGCGCGCGGCCAGTCGCGCATAGCTTGCCAACGCCGCCGCACGGTCGGGCACGCGGCGAAAGTTGGCCAGCCAGGCCGGCCAGGGCTGGCGCCGGGTCACAGCTCGCCCCGCGTCTCGCGCGCCCGGCGCATCAGCAGATAGGCCGCCGGGATCACAAACATCGACAGCAGCGGCGCGGTCAGCATGCCGCCCACCATCGGCGCGGCGATGCGCTGCATCACCTCTGAGCCGGTGCCGCTGCCCCACATGATCGGCAGCAGCCCGGCCAGGATCACCGCCACCGTCATCGCCTTGGGCCGCACCCGCAGCACCGCACCTTCGCGGATCGCTGCCAGCAGGTCGGCATTGCTGACCGTGCCGAGTGCGACGCGCTGGTCCCAGGCCTGGCGCAGGTAGAGCAGCATGATCACGCCGAACTCGGCCGACACCCCGGCCAGCGCGATGAAGCCCACCGCGCCGGCCACCGACAGGTTGTAGCCCAGCCCGAACAGCAGCCAGATGCCGCCGACCAGCGCAAACGGCAGCGTGGCCATGATCAACAGCGCCTCGCCAAGGCGTTTGAAGATCAGGTAGAGCAGCACCAGGATGATCAGCAGCGTGAAGGGCAACACCAACTTCAACCTGGCGGTGGCCCGCTCCAGAAACTCAAACTGCCCCGACCACGAGACCGAGTAGCCCGCCGGCAGCGCCACCTGCTGGGCCACCACCCGCTGCATGTCCTGCACCGCTGACTTCAAGTCACGGCCCCGGATATCGACATAAACCCAACCCGCCAGGCGGGCGTTCTCACTGCGCAGCATGGTCGGGCCGTCGCTGATGTGGATGTCGGCCACGTCGGCCAGCAGCAGCCGCGCGCCGCGCTCGCTGACGATGGGCAGCCGGCGCAGCTTGTCCAGCGAGTCGCGCAGCTCACGCGGGTAACGCAGATTGATCGGAAAGCGCTGCAGGCCGTCCACCACCTCCCCGCCCGGCCCACCCAGGTTGTCGCCGCCCACCGCCGAGCTGACCACCGATTGCACCTCGGCGATGCTCATGCCATAGCGCGCGGCGGCGTCGCGCTTGATCGTCACGTCCACGTAGCGGCCACCGGTCAGCCGCTCGGCCAGCGCGCTGCTGACGCCGGGCACATCCTTCAACGCCCGCTCAATCTCGCCGGTGACACGGTCGATCACCGCCAGGTCGCTGCCCGCCACCTTGACGCCCACCGGGCTCTTGATGCCGGTGGCCAGCATGTCGATGCGGTTGCGGATCGGCGGCACCCAGATATTGGCCAGGCCCGGCACCTTGACGATGCGGTCAAGCTCGTCCACCAGCCTGTCCTGGGTCATGCCGGGCCGCCATTGCGCTTTCGGCTTGAACTGGATGGTGGTCTCGAACATCTCCAGCGGCGCCGGGTCGGTGGCGGTTTCGGCGCGGCCGGCCTTGCCGTAGACGCTCGCCACCTCGGGCACGGTCTTGATCAAACGGTCGGTCTGCTGCAGCAGCTCGGCCGCCTTGCCGGCGCTCAGGCCCGGCAGCGCCGACGGCATGTAGAGCAAATCGCCCTCGTCCAGCCGGGGCATGAACTCGGCGCCGATGTGCTGCAGCGGCCAGAGGCTGGCCGCCAGCGCGATGGCGGCGGCCACCAACGTGAACTTGGGCCAACGCAAGACCGCGTCCAGCAGCGGCCGGTACAGCGCCATCAGCAGCCGGTTCAGCGGGTTGGCCTTTTCATCGGGGATGCGGCCGCGGATCAAGTACCCCATCAGCACCGGGATCAGGGTGGCCGACAGCCCGGCCGCCGCCGCCATCGCATAGGTCTTGGTAAAGGCCAGCGGCGCGAACAAGCGGCCCTCTTGCGCCTCCAGCGTGAACACCGGGATGAAGCTGAGGGTGATGATCAACAGCGAGAAAAACAGCGCCGGGCCGACCTCAACCGCCGCGTCGCCAATCACCTG
The DNA here is from genome assembly GCA_031366465.1 of Betaproteobacteria bacterium. Classification (GTDB taxonomy): domain Bacteria; phylum Pseudomonadota; class Gammaproteobacteria; order Burkholderiales; family Burkholderiaceae_C; genus Pseudaquabacterium. The sequence goes on from JANLZT010000369.1 coordinate 4,145, forward strand.
CCAGCGCGCCGGGCCTGCCAGCTTGGCGCCGGGATGCTGGTGGCCCCAGCGCTCCAGATGCTTGTGCGCGTTTTCGATCATCACCACCGCCGCATCCACCATTGCGCCGATGGCGATTGCGATGCCGCCCAGCGACATGATGTTGGCATTCACGCCCTGCTGCTGCATCACGATGAAGGCCATCAAGATGCCCAGCGGCAGCGAGACGATGGCCACCCAGGCCGAGCGCAGGTGGAACAGGAACAGCAGGCACACCAGCGCGACCACCGCAAACTCTTCCAGCAGCTTGGCGCCCAGGTTCTCGACCGCGCGCAGGATCAGCCCCGAGCGGTCGTAGACCGGTACGATCTCCACCCCTTTTGGCAGGCTGGCCTGCAGCGATGCCAGCTTGGCCTTGACGGCGGCAATCGTCTCCAGCGCGTTCTTGCCCGAGCGCATCACGATCACCGCGCCGGTGGCCTCGCCCTCGCCGTCCAGCTCACCGATGCCGCGCCGCATCTCGGGCCCGATCTGGATGCGCGCCACATCGCCCAGCCTGACCACATAGGCCGGCAGCGGCGCCCCGGCATCGCTGCCCAGCAGCGGCACCTGGCGGAAGTCGTCCAGCGTTTGCAGATAGCCCGAGGCCCGCACCATGTACTCGGCCTCGCCCAGCTCCAGCACCGACCCGCCGGCCTCGCGGTTGGATTGGCGGATGGCCTCGGCCACGCGGGTGTGCGAGATGCCGTAGGCCGCCAGCTTGGCCGGGTCGAGCAGCACCTGGTACTGGCGCACCATGCCACCCACCGACGCCACCTCGGCCACATTGGCCACCGTCTTCAGCTCGTACTTCAGGAACCAGTCCTGCAGCGCGCGCAACTGGCCGGCGTCGCGCTGGCCACTGCGGTCGATCAGCGCGTACTGGTAGATCCAGCCCACGCCGGTGGCGTCCGGCCCGAGCGAGGCGGTGGCCCCGGCCGGCAGGCGCGACTGCACCTGGTTCAAGTATTCCAGCACCCGCGACCGGGCCCAGTACAGGTCGGTGCCATCGTCGAACAGCACATAGACAAAGCTGTCGCCAAAAAAAGAATAGCCGCGCACCGTCTTGGCACCCGGCACCGACAGCATGGTCGTGGCCAGCGGGTAGGTGATCTGGTTCTCGACG
>JANLZT010000390.1:0-1974 GCA_031366465.1 Betaproteobacteria bacterium
GACGCCGCGCTGCACCGCTGGCTGGACATGGCCGCCGAGCGCATCGCCTTCCAGGGCCTGCCGGCGCGCATCTGCTGGATCGGCCTGGGCGAGCGCCACCGCGCCGGCCTGGCCTTCAATGAGATGGTCAAGTCGGGCGAACTGAGCGCGCCCATCGTGATCGGCCGCGACCACCTGGACAGTGGCAGCGTGGCCAGCCCGAACCGCGAAACCGAGGCCATGCTGGACGGCAGCGATGCGGTGAGCGACTGGCCACTGCTCAACGCCCTGCTCAACACCGCCGGTGGCGCCACCTGGGTCAGCCTGCACCATGGCGGCGGCGTGGGCATGGGCTACAGCCAGCACAGCGGCGTGGTGATCGTCTGCGACGGTACGGATGCGGCGGCGCGGCGGATTGAGCGGGTGCTGTGGAACGACCCCGCCACCGGCGTGATGCGCCATGCCGACGCCGGCTATGCCGATGCGGTGGCCTGCGCGCGTGAGCAAGGCCTGAACCTGCCGATGCTGTGATCCGCTCCCTCCCCCTGCCAGGGCGAGGGCTGGGGTGGGGGTAGTGCCCCGCCAGTCGAACAAATCAAAGCTTCACCGTCCCCTTCTCACCCCCATCCCCACCTTCCCCCTGCCAGTGGGAAGGAGCCAGACCAAAACCATGCTGCTGCGCCCAGGATTTCTCTCTCTCGACGAACTGCAGGCCATCCACGCCGGACTCCAGCCGCTGGTGGTCGATCCGGCCGCGCTGCCCGGCATCCACGCCAGTGCGGCGGTGGTGCGGCGTGCGGCTGAAGGCACGGCACCGGTCTACGGCGTCAACACCGGCTTTGGCAAGCTGGCGTCCACCCGCATCAGCGAGGCCGACCTGGCCAGGCTGCAGCAGAACCTGATCCGCTCGCACAGCGTGGGGGTGGGCGAGCCGCTCAGCGCCCCGGTGCTGCGCTTGATGCTGGCGCTCAAGGCAGCAAGCCTGGCGCGCGGCCACTCGGGCGTGCGGCCGGTGGTGATCGACACGCTGGTGGCGGTGCACAACGCCGGCTTGTGCCCCTATGTGCCCAGCCAAGGCTCGGTGGGCGCCTCGGGCGACCTGGCGCCGCTGGCCCACATGACGCTGGCGCTGATGGGCGAGGGCGAATTTCTCATCGACGGCCAGCGCCAGCCGGCTGCCGCCGTGCTGGCCGCCCACCGCATCACGCCGCTGCAACTGGCCGCCAAAGAGGGCCTGGCGCTGATCAACGGCACCCAGACCAGCACCGCGCTGGCGCTGCATGCACTGCTGAGCTTTGAGCCGGTACTCGAAGCCGCATTGGTCGTCGGCGCGCTGACGGTGGACGCCGCCCGCGGCAGCGACGGGCCATTCGACCCTCGAATCCACGCGCTGCGCGGCCAGCCCGGCCAGATCGATGTGGCCCGGTACTACCGCAGCCTGCTGGCCGGCAGCGCCATCCGACGCTCTCATATCGACGGCGACGACCGCGTGCAAGACCCCTACAGCCTGCGCTGCCAGCCGCAGGTGGTGGGCGCCTGCCTGGACCAGTTGCGCCATGCCGCGCTGGTGCTGGTGCGGGAGGCGAATGCGGTCACTGACAACCCGCTGGTGTTTGCCGAAGTCAACGCCGGGCCGCCCCCAGTTGACTTGCTCCCCCTCGGGGGGGCGGACGCCGCACAGCGGCGGCCTTGGGGGCCAGTGAACGGTGCGATGGTCAGCGGTGGCAACTTCCACGCCGAACCCGTGGCCCTGGCCGCCGACGGTATGGCGCTGGCCATCGCCGAGGTGGGCGCGATTGCCGAGCGCCGCATCGCGATGCTGATCGACGCCGGCGTGTCGCGCCTGCCGCCCTTCCTCACAGCCGACGCCGGCTTGAACTCGGGCTTCATGATCGCCCATGTCACCGCCGCCGCCCTGGCATCCGAGAACAAGAGCCTGGCCCACCCGGCCAGCGTGGACAGCCTGCCCACCAGCGCCAACCAGGAGGACCATGT
>JANLZT010000421.1:0-4570 GCA_031366465.1 Betaproteobacteria bacterium
GCTGCCACTGCTGCTGGTGATGGACGCGCTGGGCTTGAAGGCGCTCTGGCGGGCGCGCGACGCCGCACTCTTCGCGGCCATCAACGCCGCCAAATGGGGGCCCTATGCCTGGCTGGGCCTGATCGACAGCACCAACATGACTACTGCCGCCATGCTGCTGCCGGCCGCACCGCTGGGCGTCTGGCTGGGCCTGCGGGTGGACCGCTGGATCTCAGCCCGGCGCTTCTACCAGGTGTTTGAGCTGGGCCTGCTGCTGACTGGCGCCAAGCTGCTGTGGGACGGGCTCAAGCCGCTGCTGGGTTGACATGCGGTGGCCGGCTCCCGGGGCCGCCCTGGCCGCTGGCGTTCACGGCGGGCTGCACAGCACCAGGCTCAGGTAACCCAGGCTGTCTTGCTGGACCGGCACCGTGCGCCAGGCCAGGCCGGCGGTGAAACCGGCGTCGGCCAGCAGGCGCTCGGCGGCGCGTGACTCGCGCGGCTGGCTGGCGCTGACGCGCAGCTGGTAGGGCAGCGACACCGGCTGGAAGATGCCCTCCCACTTGGCGCGGTCGATCTCGGTGATCCAGGCCTTGGCCGCAGGCACGCCCAGCCGCCGCAGCGCCGACAGGGCCAGCCTGGCGCGCGGCATGGCGCCGCCGTCCAGCCCGGCGCAGACAAATATCTCGAAGCGCAGGTCGGCCAGGGCCGGGTCTACGGTGCTGGCGTTGGTCGATGGCTTGGGCGGGGCCGGCGGTGGGCTGGTCGGCGCCGGTGCGCTGGCGGCCTGGCGGGTGGCGGCGGTGAGCGCGTCCAGGCGCTCCGCCAGTTCGCGTTGCGCCAGTTGGAGTTCCGCCTGGGCCCGCTCGGCGGCGCCGCTCGCCTGCGCCAGCGCGGCCTCGGACTCGCGCCGGTGCACGGTGCTCCAGGCCAGCGAGATCACCAGCCCGACCAGTGTGGCGAAGAATATGGCGCCGTTGATGCGCAGGGTGCCGCGCGCGTTCTGGGCCTCGACCCGGCGCCGGCAGGACACCAGGTACAAGTCCTCGCCGGGCGTCAAGGCGCGCAGGCTGCCCAGCGCATCGAGTTGCGGCTGCGCGGCTGCCAGCCAGTGGCCGTCCTTGAGCAGGCTGTCGTCGCGGCTGCTGCTCAGGCGCCAGCGGATGGTCAGGTCCTCGACCTCCAGCAGGCAGTCGCTCAGCGCGGTATTGGCCCACAGCCGTTGGCGCAGCGGCTCGGGCGCGCTGCGGGCGTAGCTGGACAACTCCACCAGCGACGCGCCACCGTCGCCGGCCCGCACCAGCAACAGGCCGCGCTGGATCAACTCGTCCACCGTGCGGCTGAGGTGGCTGAGCTGGGCGGCGGGCACGGTGCGGTAGCCGACCGCGCCCTCGGCCACGCCGGGCTTGAGCAGGCGCAGCAGCACCGGCCAGGCGTTGTCCAGGTCGCGGGCCGTCCAGCTGGGGGCCGCGCGGGCGGTCTCACCCGGCGGCGCTGCCGCGCTGCCGGCCGGGCTTGGGCGCCTGGCGGCGTCGGCCGGCGCGGTGGTAGGTGCGGTGGTAGGTGCGCTGAATGGTGTGGCGGATGGTGTGCCGGCTGACCCGGCCACCCCGCTGCGCGCCGGTGCGGCCGCGGGCGCGGTGCTGGCAGCGGCGATGGTCGGGGCGCCGGCCGGGGGCGCTGGCGCAAGCGCGCCCGCGCTTTCCATCTCGCCGCGCAGGCGCTGGCGCACCTCGTCGGCAAACATCGGCAGCCAGCGCTGCACGGCCCCGTTGGTGATGCGGCGCACCACGTTCTGGGTGGCGGTCAACATCGAGCTGCGGTCAAAGGGCTGGTCGGTCAGGCAGGCCAGGGTCTCGTGGTAGCTGTGGATCGGCAGATAGGGTTGCTCGACGTCGCTCCAGTACTCGCGGGCCTGCTCGGCAGGCATGTCGTCCAGGGTCCAGGCAAACAGGCGCTGGGCGCGCTCGCGGCGCGGGTTGAGCAGGTCGGGCAGTTGGTAGTCGGCGCGGGTGGGCACCGGGTACAGCCGCAGCGGGCTGCAGGCCGGTGTCGTGACAGCCGGGCCGGTTGGGTTGGCGCTGGCGTTGGTGCTGATGTTGGCTTTGGCGGTGCCGTCGGACGAGCGTTGCTGCTCGGCGGCGCGCACCATGTCCTGCCGGGCGGCCGCCGCGTACTGGGCCACGCCGCTGGCACCCAGCATGTTTTGGTTGTTGTAGGTGAAGCACACCACCAGGTCGTCGGGCAGGTGGATGGTGCAGATGCCGGCGGTGTCGCTGACGCCGGTGCGGCTGTCGATCAGCACATAGTCGAACTCGGCGCGCAGCCGCTGCGCCAGGGCTTCGACAAAGCCGCGTCCGCCGGCGTCGGCATAGAAGGCGTCCCAGTCGAAGGCCGAGACCCGGTTGCCGTAGCCGGTGTTCTGCCGCCCGGCGGGCATGAACACCAGGCTGCCGCCGCCTTCGGTGCACGGCAGCGACAGGGTCACGGCGTAGCGGTAAATGTCGAGGTAGCGCTGGGCCCAACCATCGGGCGGCGGGTCGGTGGCGCCGTCGAGTTCGACCAGCGCGTCCCAGTAGCCGCTGAGCATGTCGATCAGCCCGAGCGTGGCGTTCAGCTCGGGGTCGGCCAGGAAGGGGCGGAAGTAGCGGTGCAGGCCCGGGGCCTCCAGGTCCCAGTCGATCACCGCCACCTTGCGGTCGTTGGAGGCCAGCACCATGGCCGCGTTGGCCAGCAGCATCGAGCGCCCAGTGCCGCCCTTGTACGAGTAGAAAGTGATGATGCGGCCCGGCGGCCGAGACGCCGCCGCGCTCATCGCGGCAGGCCAGGCACGCCCGGCACGCTCGACAGGGCCGGCTTGGCGCCACCGGTGAAGGGCCGGCGCAGGCCTTGCGCGCGCTTGCGGTAGCGGGCGCGGATCAGGTCGTGCAGCTCGGTGATGGCCTGGCCCAGCTCGGCCTCGTTGCTGACGACATGGGTGCGCAACACCTCGTCGTCCACCGCGTCGCGGTTCTGCAGCAGGCCGAACAGGTTTTCCAGCACGTCGGGGTGCTGGCCGGCGCCGACAAAGGGCACGATCACCGCGCTGTAGGGCAGCAGCTTGGCCGACAGTTGTTGGACGAAATGGGCGCAGTCGGCCAGCCGCGCGGTCCAGGCATCGAGCACAAAAAACAGCGGCTGGTTGCGCCGCTCCACCTGCTCGGCGGCGGCCAGCGCGGCATCGACATCGCGCTCGGCCACCACCACCGGTTCGGCATCGGGGAAGTTCTGCAGCACGATGCGCTGCAGGTAGTTGCCGATGTAACGGTTGTCGGGCCAGAACGGCCGCCAGTCGCGGCCACCGGCGTCGAGGTAGGCCTGCGCCAGATCACCGATGGCCCAGGGTGCGCCGCCGATCTCGTCGGGCCGCGCCGCCAGCACGATGAAATGCACCCGCGAGCCGCCACTGCCCGGGGCCGGCACCCAGGGCGGCGTGGGCGCCGCGGCGCGGCGCGCCAGGCCCCAGACATCGGGCGCCAGGGCGAACTTCAGGCCAGCGGGCTGCAGCAGGCCGGCGTGCTTCTGGCCCTGTTGGGCGATGCGCTCGGCGAGTTGGTTGATGCCGTGGTCGAGCAGCGGCTTGAACTCGATGTTGGCCTCGTTGGGCACCAGGTAGCCCAGGCCCTGGCGCGCCAGCTCGTGGCTGTCGCGGCTGCCGAAGACCACCACCTCCTTGCTGCGGTGCTGCAAGCCATCGACCAGCGCAACACCGGTATTGGGCGGCACCGGGAAACCGTTGGTGTCCAGCACCAGCGTGGGTGCCCACCACACCGGCACGATAGGCGCCTCCAGGGCGGCGGCTGGCAGGCGCGCCAGAAAGTAGCCCAACTCCTGGCCGCTGGCTGGGCTGTTGAAGAGCAGCGGCGCGTACAGCGGCACAAAGACATCGGCCTCGTCCAGCCTTTGCGCCAGCTGGACTTGCCAGTTGTCGCCGACCGCCAACGAGCTGTCGGCGAACACATGGCAGGATTTGTCGCCCAGGCGGGTGGCCAGGGCGTCGTTCAGGCGCTCGCAGAAACGGTGGACGTAGGCGGCCGATTCGGTCGTGGCGCTGTAGCTGACAAACACCTTCATCGCTTGGGCTCCGGGCGCGGGCTGCGCGGTCCAGACAGGCCTTTTAGCACGCCCGTCGCCAGCCGGGCGCGCCCGGCTCCCACGTTTCGATGAGATCGGCGCGGCTGGCCCACTTCGCGTGGCGATGGCGCCGGGTCAGCCCGGTGGCGGTGGGTCGGCGCTCCAGCCCTGCCGGTGGCGCTGGGCGTCGCGCTGCTCGCGCTCCTGGGCCCAGACCTGCTCGAGTTGCTGGCGGCCTTGCTTGGCCAGCGCGATCAGCTTTTGCTCGTCACCCAGATGCGGCAGCATCTGCTCGATCTGCTCGATGGTGTGCTGGCGAAAGCGCAGCGCCTGGTTGCGCGCGGCATGCGGCTGCCAGCCCATCAGCTCCAGCACCTTGCGGCCGCTGAGCAAGGACGCGTCCAGCATCTCGCGCTCGATCAGCGTCACGCCGTGCTGGCGCAGCTTGAGAAAATGGCTGACGTTGCGGGCCCGCGCCACC
>JANLZT010000512.1:0-5815 GCA_031366465.1 Betaproteobacteria bacterium
GCCGCGGATGTAGCGGCTGTCGAGCCTGGCGTACAGGCCGGGCGCCGGGCGGATGTCGTCGGCCGCCAGGGCCAGCACGTCGGATACCGAGTCCACCACCGCGCCGACCAAGCGGCCCTGCAGATTGAGCACGATCACCACCGTGAAATGGTCGTAGCCGGCCTGGCCTTGCGCATCCAGGCAGCCCAGTTTGATGCGCAGGTCGATGATCGGCACGATCACGCCGCGCAGATTGACCACGCCCTTGAGCCAAGCCGGTGCCCGGGCGATGCGGGTGGGCTGCTCGTAGGAGCGGATCTCGTGCACGCCCAGGATGTCGATGCCGTAGTCGTCGCTGCCCAGGCGGAAGACCAGGTACTCGCCAGCCGGGGCCAGCCGGGCCGCAGGCTGGGAGGCGGCTGGGTCGCTGGCGCGCGGGCTGCCCGGCGGCAGGGCCTGGCGGCTGTGTTGGGGGCCGTGTTGGCGACCGTGTTGCGGATCATCGGTGAGGGTCTCGGTGGCAGTGACCATGGCCGCGCGGTGCCCTTCAATCGCGGCCATGCCGCAGCAGGCTGCCGATGTCCAGGATCAGCGCCAGCCGGCCGTCGGCCAGCAGGGTGGCGCCCGACACATCGGGCAGTTGGCGGAAATGGGCGTCCAGGCGCTTCACCACCACCTGCTGCTGGCCCAGCAAGCGGTCCACCAGCAGCGCCGCGCGGGCGCCATCGGCCTCGACCACCACCACGGTGCTGGCCGGCGGCATGGCCGGGTGGCGCGGCAGTCCGAAGTGCTGCGCCAGATCGATCAGCGGCAGATCCTGGTTGCGCAGCGCCACGCGGCGGCCGTGGCCGGCGATGGCGGTGATCTGGCCAGGCTCGATCTGGCAGCACGCCAGCACCGATTGCAGCGGCAGGATGCAGCACTCGTCGGCCACGCCCACGCGCAGGCCGTCCAGCACGGCCAGGGTCAGCGGCAGGCGCAACGTCACGCTCATGCCCTGGCCCTCGGCCGATTCGATGTCCACCGTGCCGCCCAGCGCCTGGATGTTTTTCTGCACCACGTCCATGCCCACGCCGCGGCCCGAGATGTCGGTCACCGCCTGGGCGGTGGACAAGCCCGGCGCAAAGATCAGCTGCCAGACCTGCTGGTCGGACATCGAGTCGGCTGCGGCGATGCCGATCTCGCGCGCCCTCAGGATCAGCCGGTGGCGGTTCAGGCCCCGGCCGTCGTCGCGCACCTCGATCACGACGCTGTTGCCCTGCTGGCTGGCCCGCAGGGTCAGCGTGCCTTGCTCGGGCTTGCCCCGGGCCAGGCGCTCGGCCGGCAGCTCGATGCCGTGGTCGCAGCTGTTGCGCACCAGGTGGGTGAGCGGGTCGGTGATCTGCTCGACCAGGCCTCGGTCCAGCTCGGTGCGCTCGCCCTGGGTGACCAGCACCACCTGCTTGCCCAGCCGGGCGGCCAGGTCGCGCAGCATCCTCGGGAAGCGGTTGAACACCCCGGCCATCGGGATCATGCGCATCGCCATCACCGCCTGCTGCAGGTCGCGGGTGTGGCCTTGCAGGTCGGCCAGGCCGGCGCTCAACTGCAGGCCCAGCCCGGCGCCCAGGCCCTGGCTGTGCCGTGCCAGCCTGGCCTGGGTGAGGGCCAGGTCGGCCACCAGCTTGATGAGCTGGTCGAGCTTGTCCGCCGACACCCGCAAGGTGGCGGCTTCAAGCGGCGCGCTGGCGGGAGGTTCAGCCCGGGTGGCCGGCGGGGCTTCGGCCTGGCCCGGGTCTGCGTCGGGATCGGCCGCAGGGGTGACCGCAGGGGTGGCCGGGGCTATGCCCGGCAGGCTGCCCTGCAAGCGGTCGGCCTGGCCCAGCGGTGCCAGGCGCACCGCGCCGGGCGGCGCGTGGAAGGAGAACAGGTCCAGCAGGTCGCGGTCACTGCTGTGGGTGCTGAGCTTGAAGCGCTGCGCGCCGCTGGCGGGCCTGCCGGCGTCCAGGGGCTCGAACCGGCCCAGGCCGGCGATGTCCCTGAACAGCTCGGCCAGGTTGTGAACCAGGCTGGCGTCACCGGTGTCCGTGACCGTCATCTCCAGCAGGCGCACGGGCATCGCGGCCACCGCCTGGTCGGCAGCCGGACCACCGCACAGGCTGTGCAGGCTGGCCAGCAGCGCGTGGTTGTCGACCGCAGCGCCGCCGCTGCCCTGGTGGCGGCCCAGCAGCGCGCGCAGGGCATCGCTGGCGGCCAGCAGCAGGTCCACCATGGCGGCGGTGGGCTGTAGCGCATGGCGGCGCAGCTTGTCCAGCAGGGCCTCGATCTGGTGGGCCAGCGCGGCCACGTCCTGGAAGCCGAAGCTGGCCGCGCCACCCTTGACCGAATGCACACACCGAAACAGCGCGTTCAGGGCCTCGGCGTCAGTGGCCGCCAGGTCCAGCGTGAGCAGCTTTTGCTCCATCGACGTCAGGTTGTCACCGGCCTCCAAAAAGAAGGCCTGGTAGTACGGGCTGTGGGCCCTGCCAGCAGCCTTGCTGGCGCCGTCATTGCTCATCTCGCTCATGGGGGGTTTTCGGCCCGTCGGCGCTGGGCTTGAGCCCGTTTGCGGGCTGCTTGTGGCGGGCTCGCGGCGGGCTCGCTGCCGGTTCTCGGCATGCTTTGCCATACTCAAGCGATGGTCAAACCGTCGCCCAAGCCCAGTCCCGCCGACCTGCCGGCCCACAGCGGCGGCGCAGCCGGCGGTGCCGCGCCGGGCCAGGCCCGGGGCCGCGATCTGCAACTGCTGCACCTGGAGGACAGCCTGCCCGACCATGAGCTGGCGCTGCTCTACCTGCAGCGCGCCGGCCTGCGCCTGCAGATGCTGCGGGTCGACACCGAGGCTGGCTATCGGCAAGCCCTGCTGGCGCAGGATTGGGACCTGGTGCTGTCGGACTTCAACCTGCCCGGCTTCACCGGCCTGCAGGCCCAGCAATGGCTGCGCGAGTGCGGCAAGGACCTGCCCTTCATCCTGGTCTCGGGCGAGATCGGCGAGGACGCTGCCGTGGCAGCGATGCGCAATGGCGCGTCGGACTACCTGCTCAAGCACAACCTGGCCCGCCTGGCGCCGGCCGTCGAGCATGCTATCGCCGCCCACCAGGACCGCCTGGCCCGGCTGCAGGCCGACAGCGAGCTGGCCGCCAGCCGCCAGCGCCTGTCCGAGCTGGCCCAGCACCTGCAGACCAGTGTCGAGCGCGAGCGGGCGGCGATTGCCCGCGAGATCCATGACGACGTGGGCGGCAGCCTGACCGCGATCAAGTTCGACCTGGCCTGGATCGGCCGCCATGTGGCCGTGCCCGAGGTGCTGCAGCGGCTGCAGAGCGCGTTGGAGACGGTGGACCATGCCATCGAGGCCAGCCAACGCATCATGCACAACCTGCGCCCGGCGATCCTGGAGCAGGGCCTGGTGGCGGCGCTGCAGTGGATGGCCAGCCGCTTCGAGAAGCGCGAGGGCCTGCCCTGCGTGTTCCGCACCAGCCACGAGCCAATGCAACTGCCCAGCGGCGTGCCCTTGGTGGCCTACCGATTCGCGCAGGAGGCGCTGACCAATATCAGCAAGCATGCAGAGGCCGGCCGCGTGACCATCGACCTGTCGCTCAGCCGGGGCGTGCTGTCACTGGAGGTCAGCGACAACGGCCGCGGCCTGCAGCGCCAGGACCTGGCCAAGGCGCGCAGCTTTGGCCTGCGCGGCCTGCACGAGCGCGCCGGCACCGTGGGTGGCTGGGTCGAGGTGTCGAGCAACTCGGGCGGCACGGTGCTGTTGCTGTCGATCCCGGTGCGCCAATCGGCTGGCGCCGCCGACACCGTTGACTTTGACCAGGACGAGGACCACGACCCCTCGGCCTGGGGCACCCTATGATCCCCGCATGATCAAAGTGATCCTCTGCGACGACCATGCGTTGATAAGGCGCGGCATCCGCGACACCCTGGCCGACGCCGCCGACATCGAGGTGGTGGCCGAGGCCGGTGACTACGGCGAGTTGCGCGGCCAACTGCGCAGCCACCGTTGCGACGTGCTGGTGCTCGACATCAACCTGCCCGGGCGCAGCGGCCTGGACGTGTTGCATGTGCTCAAGGACGAGGGCTCGGCCGTCAAGGTGCTGGTGGTCAGCATGTACCCCGAGGACCAGTACGCCATCCGCGCGCTGCGGGCCGGCGCCCACGGCTATGTCAACAAGGGCGGCGAGCCGCAGCAGATCGTCAATGCGGTGCGCACCGTGGCCCAGGGCCGCAAATACGTGACGCCCGAGATCGCGCAGATGCTGGTCGAGAGCCTGACCGCGCCGGTGGTCGAGAACCCGCACGACAAGCTGAGCGACCGCGAGCTGCAAACCCTGGTGATGATCGCCTCGGGTAAACGCCTGGCCGACATCGCCTTGGCGCTCACGCTGTCGCCCAAGACAGTGAGCGTCTACCGCGCCCGGGTGCTGGAAAAACTGGCGCTGCAGAACAACTCGGAGCTGACGGTCTACGCGATCCGGCGCGGGCTGGTGGGGGAGTGAGCGGGTGCGCTTCGGCGCACCGCACCCAACCTGGCCAGGCCAGCCAGGCCGGCCAGGCCCACCAGCCAGAGCGCCCAGGCCTGCGGCTCGGGCACCGGCACGGCGCTGATCTGGAAGGTGCCTGTGGTGTCGAGATTGAGCTGCAGGTTGATGTTGAAGGCGGCCGAGGTGGCGGCAAAGCTCCCGCCGGTAAAGGCCTGCTCCCAACTGCTGCTCTGGCTGGCCAGCTTGGCCGACAGCCCGGCCAGGTTGCCTTGGCTGTCTTGCACCTGGATGAAGTTGTCCAGGTCCAGGCCGCCCGAGGCGGCGAACTGGGTCGGGTTGGTGTTGCCCAGGAAGTTGAAGGTGACGGCGGTGGTCTTGAAGTTGAAGGTGCTGGTGTCGGTGAGCACCAATTGGTCCACCGTGAAGCCGCTGCCGGCATCGCCCTCGACATCCAGCACGATGGCGCCATGGTCGTTGTCCAGGCTGCCGTTGATGATGATCTTGCCGGGTGAATTGCCCGGGGCGATGGTGCCGCGGTTGATCACCGCCGCATTCACCACGCCGAGGTGGCCGCCGAGCAGGCCGTGGCGGCCGATTTCAACCGTGGTGGCATTGACGGTGCTGGCATTGACCAGCAGACGCCCCGAGCCGCCGTCGATGCCACCGGGCAGGCTGCCCACGCCGACATAGCTGGCGTTGAGCACCGAGCCGCTGCTCAGCGTCAAGCTGCCCACCGAGCCGGGCAAGCCGGCGATGATCACCTTGCCGTCACCCACGTCCAGCAGGCTGGCGCCGCTGAAAGTGGCCGTGCCGGTGCCGTCGTGGCCAATGCGGGCCCGGGCCAGGCCGGGCGCGGCCACCAGCCGCACTTGCGAGCCGCCGGCCACGGTGAGCACGCCGTTGCCCAGCGGGTTGATCGGTGTGCCGCCGACATTCAGGTCGGCGCCCAGGGGGTCGAGGTTGGTGATGGTCACCCGACTGTTGTTGACGATGGTCGCCGTGCCGATACCGCCCCGGTTGCCCACCGAGAATGCCGCGCCCACCGGCGATGCACCGGTCTGCTGGCCCGCCAGCTCCAGCGTGCCGTTGTTGACGGTCAGCGTGCCAACGCCGCCGGTGGCGCGGCCGACGTTCAACACGATGGCGGCCACCTTGGCCTGGTTGCTGACGCTGAGCGTGCCGATGCCGCCGCGCCCCACCGACATGAAGCCGCTGGCGCCGGCCGAGCGCAACTCGGTGCCCGCGCCGGTCAGCGTGGCGCTGCCGTTGCCGCCGGCCACGGTGTCGCTGTTGCCGCCGATGGAGACCAGGCCGGCCCGCAGGGTCGAAGCGCC
>JANLZT010000525.1:0-3069 GCA_031366465.1 Betaproteobacteria bacterium
GTGACAACTGGACCGCACCGGCAGCGCTGGCCGGCGTGCTGGCCGGCTTCGCGCCGAAGTGGCTGTGGACGCCAGCGGCTGACCGCCACCGGCTGCAGTTCCGCCTGGTCACCAGCGATCCAGCCCATGCCGCCCACGCCGATCTGCCGGGCCCGCTGCCGTCCCAGGCCCAGGTGCGTGCACGCTTTCTCGCCGACCTGCGCGAGGCCTCAGGCGCCGCCAGCGACCGCGCCCAGTGGCAGGCCGATGCCGATGCCGCTGGCCACGGCGCCTCGTTCGATGCGCTGTGGGCCGCCAGCCGCGCGCTCTACATGCCCGCCCGCAGCGCGGCGGCGGCGCAGGCGGCCTGGCCGGCCGAGGACGTGCGCTGTCGGTGCTGGCACTGGCCCACCGGCTGGCACCGGGCAGCGACACCTGGGAGGTGGTGCAAGCACTGCGCGGCCTGCTGGGGATGGACCCGCCGCCGGCCGACGCGCTGCAGCAGGCCACCCGGCCGAGCACCCCGCCGCTCGGGCTGCGGCCGATCGACGTGGCCGACCGCCTCTACGCCTTCAACCCGCAAGCCGCCGCAGCGGGCGTGTCGCTGTGCCTGGTCGATGCGCCGATGCTGCGGGCCTGGCAGGCCAAGCCGCCTGGCAAGCCCTACGTGGCGCGCCGGCCCGAGTGGCCCGATGTGGTGCGCGGCGCTGACGACCGCATCGGCTTCTTCGAGCGCACCCTCACCGACGACCTGGTCGCCCGCCTGAGCGCGGCGCTGGCCGACAGCCTGCGGCGCGCGGGCCGGCTGCGGCTGCAATGGCTTGTCGGCGCGCCGGGCGCCGGCAAAAGCACGCTGGCGCTGCGCGCTGCGGCCCGGCTGGTGGCGGCGGGGGCGTGCAGCGTGGTCGATGCGCGCTTCGCCCTGGGTGAGGATGACGACACCGCCGCGCTGGCCGCTGAGCTGCAGCGCCTGGCGGTGGCACCGCGCCCGCTGCTGCTGCTGCTGGACGACCCACTGGGCGTGGGCAGCCGCTGGCCGGCGCTGTTGAGAGGGCTGTCGCGCGGCAGCCCCGCCGTGGTGGTGCTGGCCGCCACGCCCGACTTCCTGTTGCAGCGCCACCAGCACGAGCTGCGCGATGTGGCGCCCTTGTCCGCAGTTGAGCTGCCCCGCCCAGACGCGGCCGAACGCGCGGCCCTGGCCCGCCTCTACCCCGGGCTTGACGAGGCCCTGCGGTCGGGCGACGAAGCGCTGCTGGTGATGGTGATGCAGGCAGCCGCCGGCATCAGCTTCGACGACATCATCCGCAGCCAGTGGCGCACGCTGGCCGGTGGCCGCGAGCTGCCGGCCGACACGCTGGGCCGCGATCTGCCCTGGGAGGTGGCGGCCTTCTGGCTGGTGGTGTTCTTCCACCGCGCCTACGCGGCCTGCCCACTGCCGCTGATCGAGGGCGTGCTCGGCGCCCGGCCCGGCGACGGGGCCGACGCCGCCGAACGGCTGGCGCAACTGATCGACGCGCAAGGCTGGCGGATCTTTCAGGTTGAGCTGCCGCGCGGGCGTTACTCATACCAAGGCGCCCTGGTCCGCGCGATGCACGCATGCGTGGCCCAGCGCGCCTGGGACAGCCGGCCGGCGGCTGCCTGGCGTGTCGCCGAAGCCATTGCGCAGGCCAGCCTGCGGCAGCCGACGATGGCGCGCCCGCTCGCCGGGGCGCTGGCGGCGCTGCATGCGTTTGACCCGGCTGCTGCGCTGCTGGTGGTCGACGCGGTCGCGCAGGCCTGGGCCGGGCTGGGCGCCGAGAAGCTGGAAACACGCTGCCTGTGCGAGATGTACGCGGTGTGGGCGATGAGCGGCGTGCCGGTGCCGCCGAGCTTGAACGACGCGCTGCGGAAGCGCACCGATCGCTACGATGCGCAGAGTTGGCTGGCCGCGCTGCAACTGCTCCATATGCAGTCGCCGGGCCAAGCGGCGAGCGCGTTGCTCGACCTGCGCTACGACGCGCTGATCGACGCTGCCGATTTCTCGCTGGCTCCCAAGCGCGCGACCAGGTTCGCCAGCGCGCTCGGTGATCGGCCGGCGCTCAGGCAGCGCTTCGTGCAGCGCTTGTGGCGGGCCATCGATGGGGCACTGGACTGGCAGGTCAATGGTTCCCTGTTGACCTGGCTGCTGGCCTTTGGAGGGGCGGACGAGGTGCAAAGGCGCATCCCTGTGCTTCTTGCCTGTTTAGCGGCATATTCCGACGACAAGTTCGTGCGCATCGCTTTCCTCGGCCTGTTACCCAGGCTCGGCGCTGCTGACCAAACCGCCGTGCTCGCCGACTGCCGAGCCTGGCTGGACATGCATCCGGCCGACAGCAGAGTCCGCGAGAAGTACCTGGCGCAGTTGAACGGCATGCGCATCACGGCCAGCGCGGCCGACATCGACGACGCCTTGGCATTCGTCGACCGGGTGCACACCGGCACCAACGTTCGAACCTCGCTGTTGGCCTTGCTTGGTGCACAAGGCCACCCCGCGCTGCCGGACCTGCTCGGCCGCTCGCTTGAATCGCTGGGCCAAGGGACACATGCATTCCAGTCGGCGGGGGCCGCGCTCGCGGCCGCCGCCACGCTGGGCGCAGCGCACTTGCTACTGATCGTGCGCTGGCTCAAATGGGCAGCCGAGATGCTGGAGGCCTTCAAGGCCAACCGGTCGGCGCATGCTGTACACAGCGCGCTTAGTGGGCTGATCGACACCGCCAGGCGTCATGCAGACGCTCCGATCTGCCCGCCCGAAGACCGCTTTGCGGCCGAAGCGGTACTTCGCCGCGTGCTGACGGCGCGCAGTGTTTGGACGGGCTCCGTTGGCCAGAAACCCACCCGATACCGGTGAGCGTTCGCAACCCGGCGATCCCCCGGCCGCCTCACATCACAAATATCTTGCCCGGGTTCAGGATGTTCTTCGGGTCCAGCGCGCGCTTGAGCGTGCGCATCATCGCCACCGTGCCCGCACCCGCCTCGTCGATCAAAAACCCCTGCTTGTGCAGGCCGATGCCATGCTCGCCGGTGCAGGTGCCTTCCAGGCTGAGGGCATGGTGCACCAGCCGATCATTCAGG
>JANLZT010000534.1:0-1697 GCA_031366465.1 Betaproteobacteria bacterium
CTCAATGCGTCGGTCAAGCACCTGCTGGACGACCCCAAGAGCGCGATCCTCGATATCGACCGCCAGATCATCGCCACCCAGCGCGGGCTGTCGGCGGCCGAGACGGCCCATTTCGGCGTGCCGCTGGGCGGCTCGCTGATCCCCTGGATCGACAAGGATCTGGGGGACGGAATGTCCAAGGAAGAGTGGAAGGGCATGGCCGAGACCAACAAGATCCTCGGCCAGGGTGAGGGCTTCGGCATGAATGCCCCGCAGGCCGTGCCGGTGGACGGTTTCTGCGTGCGGGTGGGCGCGATGCGCTGCCACAGCCAGGCGCTGACCTTCAAACTGAAACAGGATGTGCCGCTGGCCGACATCGAGGCCCTGATCGCCGCCGACAACGCCTGGGTCAAAGTGGTGCCCAACACCCGCGAGGCCACGCTGCAGGGCCTGACCCCGGTGGCGGTGACCGGCACGATGAACATCCCGGTCGGCCGTATCCGCAAGCTGGCGATGGGCCCGCACTACCTGGGCGCGTTCACGATTGGTGACCAATTGCTGTGGGGCGCGGCAGAGCCGCTGCGGCGCATGCTGCGTATCCTGATCGAGGCCTGATTTCGGCCTTGGCTGCCACCGCGCAGGGGGCTGGCGCGCGGTGTGGGCATGGCAACATACCGCCCGGGCAGGGGCCGGCCGGCGCTGGGTGTCAAAATGTCAGGCAACGCATGAGCTTGTCAGCCTATCTGCCTGCTGTTATTGTGGTTTCGGCTCTTTTGCCGGGCCAGTACTAGCCCGACGTTAGCGGCGCCGCTGGCCCCGACCAAGACTTTGAACCGCCCCCGACAGCCGGTCGCCCGTGGGCCCGCTGTGGTTGTTGTGGAGACACCTTGAAAAACCGCCCCTTCTTTGCTGCCCCCACCGCGCTGGCGCTGGCCGTGCTAGCGGCCTTGAGCGCCGCGCCGCCCGCCGTGCTGGCATTGGGTGTGGGCCGCTTGAACGTGCAGTCCGCACTGGGTGAGGGCATGCGGGCCGAGATCGACATCAGCAGCCTGTCGGCCGAAGAGGCCGGCACATTGACGGTGCGGGTGGCGCCGCCAGAGTCCTACCGGGCGGCCGGTGTTGACTACAACGCGGTGCTGGCCAGCACCCAGGCGGTGGTGGTGCGGCGGCCCGACGGCCGGGCCGTGCTGCGCCTGAGCAGTGACCGCGCGGTGCAAGAGCCTTTTGTCGAGGTCATCCTGGAGCTGACCTGGGCCTCCGGCCGCCTGGTGCGCGAGTTCACGCTGCTGTTTGACCCGCCGGGCAGCCGCAACGCGCCGCCTTCGCAAGCCGTGGCGCCGGTGGCCCCGCTGATCGCCGCCGCGCCGGCTCCCGGCCCGGTGGCTTTGCCCGGCCGGCCCGCCGCGTCGCCGCTGCGTGCGGCGCCGGCTGTCGCGACCGCTGCGGCACCGGCTGCTGCAACGCCGCCTGCGCCCAAGCTCGCGCGGGCGCCGCAGGCACCGGCGGCAGCACCCAGGCCGTCAGGTGCCGAGCCTGCCCAGGCAACGCCCAACCCGCCCGCCGCGCCGGGCGGCAAACGCTATGCCGTGCGGCCCGGCGACACCCTGTACCGGGTGGCGGGCCGCCATCAGCAAGGCGGGGTCTCACTCGACCAGATGCTGGTGGGCCTGTACCGGTCCAATCCTGAGGCCTTCATCGCCCACAACGTCAACAAGCTG
>JANLZT010000549.1:0-2351 GCA_031366465.1 Betaproteobacteria bacterium
ATCGTGGCCAGGCCCTGGCTGCGCAAATGGGCCAGGCAGTTGGCCACCCATTCAACATGCTGCTCGATCGACACCATCATGTTCGACAGCACCGACGGGCTGCCCGGCCCGGTGATGGTGAACAGATTGGGGAAGCCGACGTTCATCAGCCCCAGGTAGGTGGTCGGCCCCTGGGCCCATTTCTGCTTGAGCGTCTGGCCGTCGCGGCCGGTGATGTCCACCGCCACCACCGCGCCGGTCATCGCATCAAAGCCGGTGGCGTAGACGATGGCGTCGAAGCTCATCGTCTCGTCGGCAAGCTCGATACCGCTCTCGGTGATGCGCTGGATCGGCCGGCTGCGCAGGTCGATCAGGCGCACATGGGGCTGGTTGAAGGTGGCGTAGTAGCCGGTGTCCAGGCAGGGCCGCTTGGTGCCGAAGGGATGGTCTTGCGGGCTCAGCAGCGCGGCGGTCTGCGGGTCTTGCACCACGCTGCGGATCTTCTCGCGCACCATGCCGGCGACGATGGCATTGGCCTCTGGGAACAGGATCTGGTCGGCAAACACCCCCAGGATGGGGATCAGCTCACCGGTCTGCCAGGCCGCCTCAAAGCGCTCGCGCTGCAGCGCAGGCGCTGAGAAGCGGCCCATCACCTGGGTCGGCTCGTTGGGCACCCCGGCGCGCGACCAGCGCGCCGCCTGGCGGTAGGCGTCGCGGTCGGCCAGCAGCGGCGCCAGCCGCTCGGGCCGCACCGGCCCATTGCCGGCGGGAATGGAGAAATTGGGGGTGCGCTGGAACACCGTGAGCTGGCGGGCCTGGCCGGCAATGATCGGGATGCTCTGGATGCCTGACGAGCCGGTGCCGATCACCGCCACCCGTTTGCCGCTGAAATCCACCCCGGCATGCGGCCAGCGGCTGGTGAAGTAGACCTCGCCCTTGAAGCGGTCGGCGCCCTCGATCTCGGCCGCCTTGGGCAGCGACAAGCAGCCACTGGCCATCACCAGATACTGACAGCGCAGTGCCTTGTCGGTGTCGGTGCGCAGCCGCCAGCGGCCGGTGCTGACGTCCCAGCTTGCGGCGTCCAGCCGGGTGTTGAAGTCGATGTCGCGGCGCAGGTCGTAGCGCTCGGCCACAAATTGGGCATAGCGCAGGATCTCGGGCTGGGTGGCGTATTTCTCGGACCAGGTCCAGGCACTTTCCAGCGCCGGGTCGAAGCTGTAGCTGTAGTCGGTGGTGGGGATGTCGCAGCGCGCGCCGGGATAGCGGTTCCAGGTCCAGGTGCCGCCCACGTCGGCTGCGGCCTCGATCACCCGCACCGAGAACCCCATTTGGCGCAGCTTGTGCAACTGGTAGAGCCCGGCAAAGCCGGCGCCCACCACCACCACGTCAAAGTCAGCCTTGCGCGCTGCGGTCTCGTTGGCTACTTGATCCACCATCTTGCTGCTCCCCGGGGTTGTCGCGCACATGCGCAACAGCCATCTTGCACGGGCTGGCCCGGCGCTGTGAGCAAGATTTCCCGTATTCCGCAGACCGGCCGCAGGCTCAATCGCCGTCGCGGTAGCTCTTCCAGCGGTCCAGCGCGGCGCGCATCAGGGTTTGTTGCTGCTTGAACTGCCGGCAGCGCTCGCAAGCAAACCAATGCAGCCGCAGCGACACCTGTTCCAACGGGCGCAGCCGGCGGTCCTGGCTTTGCAGCACCAGGCGGGTGACCTCCTGGCAGGTGCGGCGGATTTTCATGGGGCCAAGCGGTCGGGGTGCGGGCGGTGGCGCCTGGCAGGGCGCCAGGCGTCGAGGGGTCAAGATGTCAGGACTTCAGGCCGGCTGGCCCTTGAACCAGCGCGTCTGCAGGCATTCTCGCAAGCGCAAACGGGCACGGTGCAGCAGCACCCACAGGTTGGTCGAGGTGATCTGCAATTCCTTGCAGATTTCTTCGGTGTCCAGATCCAGCCACTCGCGCATCATGAAAACCCGGCCTTGCACCACCGGCAACTGCTCGCAGCAGACCTGCAGCACCTCGAAGAACTGGCGCTGGCCCAGCGCCAGCTCGGGGTTGCCCCAGTCTTGCAGGGGCTCGCGCCAGTGGCCGCTGTGGTCGAACAGCGATTCGTCCAGGTCCTCGCCGTCCTCGCTGCTGAACAGGGTGGCCTCGCGGGTGTGGCGGCGCAGTTGGTCCACCAGCTTGTGCTTGAGCACGCCGATCAGCCAGGTCTTGAGCTGCGACTGGCCGGCAAAGCTGCCGGGTTTCTCCAGCGCGGCCAGCAGGGTGTCGGACACCGCGTCCTCGGCCCAGGCATCGTTGCGCAACTGGCTGCGCGCAAAGCGCATCAACTGGGGCCGCAGCGCCTGCACCTGGGCGGCAAAGTCGGGGCTGG
>JANLZT010000565.1:0-7674 GCA_031366465.1 Betaproteobacteria bacterium
CTGCTGCACGGCGCGCTGGCGCTGTGGCTGCTGCTGGCCGCGCTGCCCATCCTGTGGACGGCGGTGATCTCACTGCGCCACTATGCGGACGCCTTCTCGGCGCCGCTGAAATGGACCGCGCCCATCACCTGGGACAACTACAGCGGCCTGTGGATAGGCAAGGCCTTCTACCTCAACTTTGCCAACACCGTGGTGGTGACGCTGGGCACGGTGGCGCTGTCGCTCAGCGTGGGCTGCCTGGCCGGCTATGCGCTGGCCCGCTACCGGGGCGCCTGGGGCTTCTGGCTGCTGATCGTGGCGCTGGTGTTCCGCGCGCTGCCGCATTCCACGCTGCTGCCGTCCTTCTTCACGCTGTTCGATGCACTGGGCATCCGCAACACCTATCTGTCACTGATCCTGGTGCTGGTGGCGATCAACCAGCCCTTCACCATCTGGATGCTGCGGGCCTTTTTTGCCGGCATCCCGGCCGAGCTGGACGAGGCCGCGCAGGTGGACGGCTGCAGCCGCTTCCAGGCCTTCCGGCAGGCAATAGTGCCGGTGATGTGGCCGGGCATCGTCACCACCGGGCTGTTCAGCTTCTTGCTGGCCTACAACGATTTTTTGCTCAGCTCGGCACTCACCAGCACCGACAAGATGACGATGCCCGCGGCCATCGCCAATGCCATCAATGCCGAGAGCGAGGCGCTGCTGATGCAGGGCGTGGCCGGCTCGGTCAGCATCGCCATCCCGCTGATCCTGCTGGTGGCCTTGTTCCAGCGCCAGATCGTCGCCGGCCTGACCCAGGGCGCCGTCAAGGGCTGAGCGATGGCTGATGCCCACCCACACGCTGCCCGCCCCAGGAGCCCCATCCCATGCTGACCCCCGCCGCGCTGGCCGAGCGCTACATCCCGTTTTCCAGCCTGCGCTACAGCACCGAGGCCTTCATCGACTACTGCATCCCCGAGTGCAAGCCCAAGTACAACTACGCGCTGATCGGCCCGGGCGTGTCGCAAAACCCCAACCAGCCGGTCAATCTGCGCGAGCAGCACGGCTTTCAGGTGGGTGCCGTGTCGATCCCGCATGGCAAGGTCAACCCGCCCCACATGCATTTCAGCTGCGAGGTGTTCATCTGCACCCGGGGCGACTGGCGGGTGCAGTGGGGCTTCAACCCCGGCCCGAGTTCGACCGAGATCGGCGAGGGCGACATCGTCTCGGTGCCCACCTGGCTGTACCGCGGCTTCACCAACATCGGCGTCGATGACGGCTTCTTGTTCACCGCGCTGGGCGGCGACAACACCGGCGGCATCCTGTGGGGCCCCAGCACGCTGGCCGCCGCCCAGGCCCAGGGCGTGCTGCTGACCGAGGACTACCAGATCATCGACAGCCGGCGCGGCGATGTGATGCCGGCCGGCGCCCGGCTGCTACAGCCGATGACCGAGGCCGAGATCGCCGCGCTGCGGGTCTGGCCGCCCGAGCAGATGGCGCAGCGGGTGGTGCGCTTTGCCGATCTGCGCTGGTCGCAACACGGCCTGCTGGACAGCGCGCTGCACGGCTGCGGCGGCCAGCTTGCCGCGGTGATCGGGCTGGGCATGACGCAAGACCGCAACCTGCAAGCGCCGGTGGCCAATGCGCACGGCCTGTCGATCGAATGGCTGCGGCTGCCACCGGGCGGGTCGGTCTCGCGCCACCGCCTGGTTGACAAGCAGGTGCTGATCGCCAAGGCCGGCAGCATCCGCATCGACTTCGACAGCAGCGAGGGCCCGGTCAGCTACACCACGCTGGGCACGGCCCAGGCCTGGGACAGCTATTGCCTGCCGCCGGGCGAATGGCGCAGCCTGACCAACACCGGCGACGGCGAAGCCCTGGCCCTGCTGCTGACCGCTGGCGACCACCGCAAGCCCATCGAGTGGGCCCCCAGCGTGGTGCAGGCCGCCGCCGCCCAAGACTGGGCGCTGGATGCCAGCGGCTTCGTGGCCGCCAAACGCCTGGTTGACCGGGCGCAACGCTGACAGGCCGTCCGGCCCAGCGGCCCATCAAGCGGCTTTGCATACGTCAGCGCCCACCATTGACTGCCCGACCATCCACCAAGGGGGCTTGATTTTGCAAGTCTGCAACACCACTGCTCAGGGTTTTACCGGGATGCCCTGCATAGGGATTGCATACGCTTGCAAAGATGGTTTCCGACCCGCAAACTCAAGCCCCAGCCGGCCGGCCCGCGCCCGCCAGGCCTACCTTGCCCCCGCCCACCTCAGGAGCCCTCACCCATGACCCCCGCACACAAGCACCACCGCCTGGCCCTGCAGATCGCCAGTGCGCTGGGGGCCTGGGCCCTGGCCGGCAGCGGCGCCGCGCTGGCCCAGACCGCCGCTCGGGCGCCCGACAGCGGCGAGGTGCAGACCGTCAACGTCACCGCCAACCGGCGGCTGGAGAACCAGCAGAACGTCAGCGTGTCGGTCACCGCCATCACCGGCGCCAC
The DNA here is from genome assembly GCA_031366465.1 of Betaproteobacteria bacterium. Lineage (GTDB taxonomy): Bacteria > Pseudomonadota > Gammaproteobacteria > Burkholderiales > Burkholderiaceae_C > Pseudaquabacterium. Next base: position 2,456 of record JANLZT010000565.1, read on the forward strand.
GCTGGCCGAGCGCAACATCACCGACCTGTCGCAGATGGAGGCGATGTCGGCCGGCTTCACCTTCAGCCGGTCGGGCGTGGACGCCCGGCCGTCAATCCGCGGCGTGCGCACCGAGAACGTGGGCGTCAATGGCGACACCACCATCGGCTACTTCGTGGACGGCATCTACAAATCGCGGGCGCAGCAGGCCATGCTGGGCTTTGTCGATGTCGGCCGGGTCGAGATCCTGCGCGGCCCGCAAGGCACGCTGTTCGGGCGCAACACCTTTGGCGGCACGGTGGCCATCAGCACCAATGAGCCGCTGCTCAAGGTCAGCGAGACCAGTGCCAGCCTGGAGGCTGGCAGCTTTGGCAAGGTCCGCTTTGATGGCGCGCTCAACCTGCCGCTGGGCGATGCCGCCGCGCTGCGCCTGGCCGGCCTGGTCGAACGCGCCAACCCCTGGGTGAAGAACGATTTCAACCCCGCCGCCGGGCTGTTCGACAAGGACTTGAAGTACTTCCGGGCCTCGCTCAAGCTCAAGCCGTCGCGCGATTTCGAGGCCGTGCTGCGTGCCGACATCACCGAGCAGGGCGGCAACGGCGGCTCGGCCTTCGGCTACAAACTGAACGGCACTTACCTGCACACGGCCTCCTGCCAGCAGTTGTTCAATGCCGACGTGCTGGTGCTCAACACCCGGGGCGGCAACCGCGACGCGGTCAACGATTGCACCCGCACGGTGGGCGCGGGCGCCGGCACCGCTGCCAATGCCATCGGCAGCGGCGTCGATCTGGGCGTGCCGCTGCACAAGGTAGGCCAGCTGGACCGCATCAACAACGACTACCAGTCGGCCCTGTCGCTGCGCGACAGCAACTTCAGCGCCGACCTCACTTACCGGGTGGCCGGGCTGGCGCTCAAATCGATCACCGGCTATGCCGACTTCAGCGCCTCGCGCTCGCAGGACACCGATTTCTCGGCCTCCACCATCGGCATCGATTTCCAGCGCACTGCGGCCCGCACGCTGACCCAAGAGTTCCAGGTGCTGTCCGAGGGCAATGGGCCGCTGGGCTATGTGGCCGGCCTCTACCTGTTCAAGGACGACCTGACCGGCCTGTTCATCAACCAGCAACTGCCGCGCACCATCCGCTCGGATGCGGTGGCTGCGCCGATCACGCTGGCCCAGAACGGCGCCGGCTTCTACGATCTGCAGCAGCCCAGCACCTCGTCCACCGCCGTGTATGGCCAGCTCAGCTTCAAGGCCACCGACGCGCTCAGCCTGACGGCCGGGGCGCGCTACACCCGCGACAAGAAATCCTTCAAGTACGCCAATGCCAACTCGGTGCTGCCGCTCAATGGCGCCGGTGCGCCCGATGGCACGCTGATCACCTTGGACACCCCCCTGCCGCCGACCGCCGCCTTTGGCAGCCTGGGCAACAGCAACTGCACCGGCAGCAACAACCAGCCGGGTTTCAACTGCCTGCCCGGCACCAACACCGTCACCGGCGCCACCTACACCGACGCCAGCTTCAGCAAGGCCACCGGCAAGCTGGCGCTTGACTTCAAGTTGAGCGACAGCCAGTTGCTGTACGCAAGCGTGTCCACCGGCTTCCGCTCGGGCGGTTTCAACTCGGGCCAGGCGATCGAATCACTGCGCACCTTCAAACCCGAGGAGGTCACGGCCTTCGAGCTGGGGTCCAAGAACCGCTTCCTGCGCAACACCCTGCAGCTCAACCTGGCGGCCTTCAACAACGAGTACACCAACCTGCAAGAGCAACGCCAGGTGGCGGTGGGCACGGTCACGGTGTCAACCATCTTCAACGCCGCCAAGGCGCGGTCCAAGGGCCTGGAGGCCGAGCTGGAATGGCGTCAGAGCCGGCAGATGACGCTGGGCGGCGCGCTGTCATTGCTGGACGCCAAATACACCAGCTTCCCGGATGTGGCGCTGCCCTTTGGCACCTCGATCCTGGTGGCTGACCCCACCAGCCTGGCGCCGCAGACCGACGCCAACGGCATCGTCATCGCGCCGGCCGGCCAGAAGCGCATCTTTGCGCCCGGCTACAACTGCGGCGTGGTGCCCGGCACCGGCGGCACCGGCCAGCCGGCTGCCGCCTTTGGCTGCGACCTGTCGGGCAAGCAACTGCCTTATGCGCCGCGCTACCAGGGCTCGGTGTTTGCCCGCTACGACATCGCCTTGCCCAGCGGCGGCACGCTCACGCCCACGCTGGTGGCCACCTTCTCCAGCGGCTACTTTGGCCAGCCCACCAATGCCGAGATCGAGCACCAAGGCAGCTACGTCAAGACCGACTTCAAGCTCAACTGGCGCATCAGCGACACCCTGTCGCTGCAAGGCTATGTCGACAACCTGACCGACAAGCAGACCATCAACCGCTTTGTCTGGGGTGGCGGCGGCACGCTGCAGGTCAGCGCCGCGCCGCCGCGCACCTTCGGCCTGAAGTTGTCCTACAGCAACTTTTAAGCTGGCCCGGCATGGCGCAGCGCTTCCTGACCACCCATGTCGGCTCGCTGCCGCGCAGCCAGGCGGTGGTGGACCTGATCTTCGCGCGTGAGCGCGGCGAGGCCATCGATGAGGCCAACTTCGAGGCCGTGATGCGCGACGCGGTGGACGACGTGGTGCGCCGCCAGGTGGCGGCCGGCATTGACATCGTCTCGGACGGCGAGATGAGCAAGATCAGCTACGCCACCTACATCAAGGACCGCTACACCGGCTTTGATGGCGACAGCCCGCGCCGCACCCCGGCTGATTTGCTGGACTACCCCGGCTTCCTCACCCGGCTGGCCGCCGGTGGCGGCACGCCCAGCTACCGTCGGCCTTGTTGCGTGGGGCCGATCCAGGTCAAGTCGATGTTGCCGCTGCAGCAAGACATCGCCCATGTCAAGGCCGCTGCGGCCCGGCATGGCGCCCGGCAGGTGTTCATGAACGCGGCATCGCCCGGCGTGGTGGCGCTGTTCCAGCCCAACCAGCACTATGCCGACGACGATGCCTACCTGCAGGCGCTGGCCGAGGCGCTGCGCCATGAGTACCACGCCATCGTCGATGCCGGGCTGATCCTGCAACTCGACTCGCCCGACCTGGGCCTGGGCCGGCACATGATGTACAAGGATTTGGACGAGGCCGCTTACCTGACGCGCATCGCCCAGCATGTCGAAGCCCTGAACCACGCGCTGGCGGCCATCCCTGCTGACAAGGTGCGCATGCATGTCTGCTGGGGCAACTACGAGGGCCCGCACCACAAGGACGTGGCGCTGGCGACCATCCTGCCCACGGTGCTGCGCGCCAAGCCCCAGGGTCTGTTGTTCGAGGCCTCCAACCCACGCCATGCCCATGAGTGGGAGACGATGGAGGCCTTCAAGCACAAGATTCCCGACGACAAGGTGTTGATCCCCGGCGTGCTCGACAGCACCAGCAACTTCATCGAGCACCCGCGGCTGGTGGCGCAGCGCCTGCACCGCTTTGCCGGCATCGTCGGCGCCGAGCGGGTGATCGCCGGCACCGACTGCGGCTTTGGCACCTTTGCCGGTTTTGGCGCGGTGGATGCCGACATCGTCTATGCCAAGTTCGCCGCGATGGCCGAAGGCGCGCGGCTGGCCAGCGCGCAGCCGGGCGATTGACCGCCAGGCTGCCCGGGCGCCAAACCGCCCCGCCACCCTGCCGACCATGACCGACACCCGCGACGCCGCCATCCCCACCGGCCCGGCCTTTGCCCAGCAACTGGCCGCCTGCAAGGCCGATGTCTGGCGCCTGGTGCAGCGCCTGCCCGGCGACGATGTGGCCGCCGCGCTGCGCGAGCAGGTGCGGCCCGATGCGCAGTGGCACATCTTTCACCCGCTCAATGAGCTGGCCGGCACCCGCGCCGTGGCCGAGCAGTTCTACGGCCCGCTGCAAGCGGCCTTCCCTGATCTGGAGCGGCGCACCGACCTGTTCTTTGGCGGCCACTGGGCCAGCCCGCCGGCCGGCGCGCTGGCCCACTCACCGCCGGGGGTGCGCGCCGAGGGTTGGTGGGTGACGGTGATGGGCCACTACCTGGGCACGTTCCGCCAGCCCTGGCTGGGCATTCCGGCCACCGGTGATGTGGCCACCTTGCGCTTTGGCGAGTTCTACCGCTGGCAGCCCGACGCCGACGGCCTGGGCGGCAAGATCACCGAGGCCCGGGTGCTGCTCGACATCGTTGACCTGGCCCGCCAGGCCGGCCGCCGCCTGCTGCCGGTGAGCAGTGGGCAAGAGTGGCTGGTGCCCGGCCCCGGCCCTGGCGACGGCCTGCTGCTGGGCGCCAGCGACCCCGCCGTGGGGGCAGCAAGCCTGCGCCTGACGCTGGCGATGTTCAAGGGCCTGTGGGACTACGACGGCGTCAACCTCGACTCGATGGGCATGCAGCGCTTCTGGCACCCCAACATGATGTGGTACGGGCCCTGCGGCATCGGCAGCATGCGCGGGGTGCGCGGCTTCCAGCGCCATCACCAGCGGCCTTTTCTGCAGGCCTTCCCCGACCGCCAGGGCCTGGGCCACCGGGCCCGCATTGCCGAGGGCCTGTTTGTCGCCAGCACCGGCTGGCCCAGCGTGGCCGCCACCCACAGCGGCAGCTACCTGGGCGTGGCCGCCAGCCACCGCCCGATCAGCATGCGGGTGGCCGACTGGTGGCGCTGCGATGGCCGCTGGCTGACCGAGAACTGGGTGCTGATCGACCTGCCGCACCTGCTGCTGCAGATGGATGTCGACCTGATGGCAGCGCTGCGCGACTGACCAGCGGGGCCGCCACGCCCCCGTAACATCCGGGCTGCCACCGGAGCCTGCCCATGGACCCAGCCGCCCAGACCCAGCCCCGCAGCGACACTGCGCCGGCCTTGCCACCCGCACCCGCCCCACCACTTCGCCGCGTCGCCGACCTGCCCGGCCCCAAGGGCATCCCGCTGCTGGGCAATGCGCTGCAGATCGCGCCCGAGCGCTTCCACCTGCAATTGGAGCAATGGGCCCGCGACTTCGGGCCCTATTACCGGCTGAAACTGGGCAAGGAGATCGCCGTGGTGGTGGGCGACCACGAGGCCGTGGCCGGCGTGCTGCGGGACCGGCCGCACGGGTTTCGCCGCACGCCCCGGGTGCGCGAGGTGGGGCTGGAGATGGGCCTGCTGCCCAGCCTGTTCGGTGCCGAGGGCGACGACTGGCAGCGCCAACGCCGGATGGTGATGGCCAGCTTCGACCCCGGCCATGTCAAGCGCTACTTTCCGGC
>JANLZT010000576.1:0-2244 GCA_031366465.1 Betaproteobacteria bacterium
GCCTGCCCGGTGTCTACCGCTACTTTGATGCCCAGGGTGGCGTGCTCTACGTCGGCAAGGCCCGCAGCCTGAAGAAACGGGTGGCCAGCTATTTTCAGAAAGACCATGGCGGCACCCGCATCGGCCAGATGGTCAGCCGCATCGCCCGGCTGGAGACCACCGTGGTGCGCACCGAGGCCGAGGCCCTGCTGCTTGAGAACAACCTGATCAAGACGCTGGCGCCCAAGTTCAACATCCTGTTCCGCGACGACAAGAGCTACCCCTACCTCAAGCTGCAGAACCACCCCTTCCCGCGGCTGGCCTACTACCGGGGCGCGGTTGACCGCAAGCACACCTACTTCGGCCCCTACCCCGGCGCCTGGGCGGTGAAGGAGACCATCCTGCTGCTGCAGAAGGCCTTCAAGCTGCGCACCTGTGAGGACACGGTGTTTGCCAACCGCAGCCGGCCTTGCCTGCTGTACCAGATCCGCCGCTGCTCTGCGCCCTGCGTGGGTTTCATCTCACCGGCCGACTACCGGCGCGATGTGTCGCAGGCCGAGCGCTTCTTGCTGGGCGCCACCGACGAGGTGCTGGCCACGCTGCAGGTGCAGATGATGGCCCACTCGGATGCGCTGGAGTTCGAGCGCGCGGCCGAGTTGCGCAACCAGATCAGCGCGCTGTCGCGGGTGCTGCACCAGCAGACCATGGACGAGAGCAGCCTGTCCTCGCGCGACCGCGACGTCGACATCCTGGCGGTGCGGGTGCAGGGCGGCCGGGCCTGCGTCAACCTGGCGATGGTGCGCGGCGGCCGCCACCTGGGTGACCGGGCCTACTTCCCGGCGCATGTGGTGGAGGCCAGCGCGCTGTCCGAGATCGAGGCCGACGAGCGCCAGGACGCCATCTTGATCGAGCAGCAGGTGCTGGAGGCCTTCATCGCTCAGCACTATCTGGGCGTGGCGCCGCCGCCCAGCCTGGTCATCAGCCATGCGGTGGCGCCCGAGTTGCTGGCCGCGCTGGGCGAGCAGACCGGCAGCCGCATCAACGCCCAGCACCAGCCGCGCGAGCAGCGCCGCACCTGGCTGGAGATGGCCGACAAGGGCGCGCAGATCGCGCTGGCCCGGCTGCTGGCCGAGGAGGGCAGCCAGCGCGAGCGCACGCGGGCGCTGGTCGATGCGCTCGACCTGGCCTCTGCGGGCAAGGACGCTGACCTGGATGCTGACCTGGATGCACTGCGCATCGAGTGCTTTGACGTCAGCCACACCGCCGGTGAGGCCACCCAAGCCAGTTGCGTGGTCTACGAGAACCATGCGATGCGCCCGGCCGAGTACCGGCGCTACAACATCGAGGGCATCACCGGCGGCGACGACTACGCCGCGATGCGCCAGGTGCTGAGCCGGCGCTATGCCAAGCTGGCCGAGGCCCGCGCCAGCGCCCAGGCCGTCGATGCCTCGCCCGCCGCCCTGCCCAAGGCGCTGCGCCTGCCCGACCTGGTGCTGGTGGACGGCGGCCGCGGCCAGGTGGCGATGGCCCGCCAGGTGTTTGAGCAGCTCGGGCTGGACCTGTCGCTGATCGTCGGGGTCGAAAAAGGCGAGGGCCGCAAGGTCGGGCTCGAAGAGCTGGTGTTTGCCGACGGCCGCGACAAGGTCTACCTCGGCCACGACTCGGCCGCCTTGATGCTGGTGGCGCAGATCCGCGACGAGGCCCACCGCTTTGCGATCACCGGCATGCGCGCCCGCCGCGCCAGCGTGCGCACCGGCGGCAGCAAGCTCGAAGACATTGCCGGCGTCGGCCCCAAGAAGCGCGCGCGCCTGCTGCAGCGCTTTGGCGGCATCCGCGGTGTGGCCGCAGCCAGCGTCGAAGAACTGTGCGGCGTGGACGGCATCTCGCACGCGCTGGCCGAGCAGATTTACCGGGCCTTGCGTTGAGGCTGCGGCGGCCGCCCAAGCCTGCGGCGCGACCAGCCCGTCCTGCACAATGGCCCATGTTCTGGACGCTGCCGAATCTGATGACCTGGGCGCGCATCGTCGCCATCCCGCTGATCGTCGGTGTCTTCTACCTGCCGCTGGACGCCAGCACCCGCAACCTGGTGGCCACCGTGATGTTCGTGGTCTTTGCGGCCACCGACTGGCTCGACGGCTGGCTGGCCCGCAAGCTGAACCAGACTTCGGCCTTTGGCGCTTTTCTTGACCCGGTGGCCGACAAGTTCCTGGTCTGCGCGTCGCTGCTGGTGCTGGTCAAGCTCGACCGGGTGGACGTGCTGGTGGC
>JANLZT010000236.1:0-18774 GCA_031366465.1 Betaproteobacteria bacterium
GCCCACTCACCGTTGACCAGCACCCAGCCGGCCACCTTGGCCTGCAGGCTGACGGTGTAGTTGGCGTCGAGCTGGAAGCTCGGGTAGACCTTGGCCTTGAGGCCGACACGGCCCTCCAGGCTGATCTCGGCGTCCCAGGACTTGACCACCGCCTTGGCCGACAGGCCGATCTCACCACCGATGGAGAACTCACCCACCGAATCCGGGAACACAAAGCTCGGGAACGGTGCCTGGGTGGACCAGCGCAGGTCTTTGGCCTCGAAGCCGAAGGGCCCGAGGATGACCGCGTTCTCCAGGCGCACCGCCCCGCCGGTGACCTTGGAGACATAGTTCATCGCCTTGCGCAGGCCGAGCGCCACCGGGGCGGTGGCCGGGATGGCCTGCAGCACCTTGAAGATGCCGTCCTTGACTTCGAGCTTGCCTGAGGCCGCCGCATCGATCTGCGCGCCCGAGAACTTCCAGTCCTCGGTGTTGGGGTCGACATACCAGTTGGCCGTACCGCTGGCCTGGCCTTCAAACACCGCGCGGCCGATCTCGGGCACCCGGAAGGCGAGCGAGCCCTTGCCGGTGAGTGAATCGGCAACGGTGCAGGCGCTGTCGTCCAGGGTGCTGGAGACGGTGCCCTCGAAGCCGGCCTGGAAGCTGAAGCCGGCAATCTCATACGGCCCGAAGGTCTTGGACGGGTAGCCGACCGAGATCTTGGTGGTGGCCAGCGGCTCCAGCCCGGCCGCGTCAATCGCGTCAATCGCGGCCTGGGCAGCCGGCTTGCCGGTGTAGCCCGAGACATCGGAAAAGACCAGCGCGCCCGGATCGACCTCGATCACCGCGTGGTAGAGGTCACCGTCGTCTTTCTTGGAGAAATCACGCCGCAGGAAGGTGATGACGGCCTTGCCGCTGCCGTCGATCTCGACCGACGGCGAATAGCTGGCCACCGCCTCGTGGGTGATCTGGATCGGCTTGGACCAGACATAGCCCCCGCCGACGCCGGCCATGCCCACCGACGACCAGATCTGGGTGGCGTTGCCGGTGCCTTGCTCCCAGACCGCGATCAGGCCCGGCTGGCCGGCCACCAGGTTGTTGCTGGCGGCCACCTTGAGGCTGGCGCCGGTGATCTCAGAGATCGAGCGCGCGCCGATGAAGTTGCCATCGGCGCCGCGGTAGGCGTGGTAGAACAAATCGCCGCGCTGCCACAGCATGTGCACCACGCCGGCCCCATCGACGATGAGTTGGGCATTGCTGTCCTGGCGCACCACCGGGGTGTCGATCAGCGACGGCAGGCGGTAAAGATTGCCGGCCTGCACCGCCGCATGGCTGCCCACCACCACCGGGGTGAGCACGGTGTCGGCTGCACCATTGCGGTCCTGGTCGAACTGGCCCGAGGCCAGCGCCCAGTAGTAGGTGCCGGCCCGCACGCCAGCGATGGCAAAGCTGCCGTCGGCTGCGGTGGTGGCCGAACCCACCACCCGGTAGCCGCTGCCATAGGCCTTGACCAGTTGCACCTGGCCACCGGCCACCGCGCTGGCGTCAACCGACGACAGCAGCGTGCCGATGACCTGCTGCGCCGGCACCCAGTTGGGGTCGGCCGCCAGTTGGGCGGCAAACAACTTGCGCACATCGCGGATCGGGTCGCCGGCCGGCGACAGCCGCACCAGCATGTCATTGAGCACCTGCACCAGGTCGCCCATGGTGTTGCCGATGGCCGGCTGCACCCGGCCCCAGAACTTCTGCCAGGCGGCGAAATCGACATTCGCCGGCCGCACCGAGCGCTCGATCGCGCTCCAGTCGGTGATGTGTTCGCTGCTGTCGCTCTGCACCGGACGGGCTTCGATCGACAGGAAGCCGGTATCGCCCGGCGCCTTGTAGGCCACCGGCATCGAGTAGCGGGCGCCCGGGCGCAACAGATTGGTCGGGCCATCCAGGCTGGCACCCAGCAGGAACAAGACCTCGCTGCTCAAGGTCTTGCTGGACAAGCCCACCGTCGTGCCGGCGCTGGGCTTGACGATCAGCAGCGGGGCCATGGTGTCGCCATCGCCGTCGTTGCTGTAGTTGAGCTGGAAGGTGGCATCGCGGTTGATCTGCACCGCTGTGGGCCCGCTGATGGTGACGAAGGCGTCTGCGCCCTCGCCCGCGACGATCTTGAGCGCTGCCGCCAAGGTGGCCCGGCGCAGGCTGCCATCGGCCTGGGTATCGACCGCCCGCAGGTCGTAGGCACCGACCGCCGCGCCATAGGTGTCGAAGGTGACATAGGCCCGGCCGGCATCGCGCAGCGACACCGCCACCGACTTGTAGACGCTGCCGTCTGCGGCCACCAGCTCAAAGCGGGTATCGGCATCAAAGCGGGCACCGTCCACCCGCACCGTGGCCTCACCGCGGTTGCCGATGGTGTCCTCGGACACCCGCTCGACCGAGAAGGGCACCAGATCGGCCCGGATCGAGAACGCACCGCCCACAAACTGCGAGGCATCGATGCGCACGTAGTACACGCCGGCCTGGGTGGTCGGGATGGTGAGCACCGGGTCGGGGGTGAACTGCTCACCGGTGCCGACATCGTTGTTGGAGCGGCTGGGCACGCTGCCAAAGCCGACGAACATGTCGTGGGCGATGTCGGTGCCGGGGCCGTCGAGCTTGATCCGCAGGGCCTCGCCGGCCCCCACATTGACCTTGAAGAACAGTGCCTGGCCGGGCGTGAAACTGCCGCTGGTGGCCACGCCGACCGCCAGCTCGGGCACATCCAGCGCCACCGAGTTGATCGACGCCGACAGGTTGTTGGCCTCGCTCAGCTCGGGCAGCACATTGCGCACATCGCTGCGCACGATCAGCTTGTAGTCGCCCGGGTTGACCCCCGGCACGGTGGCATGCACGGTGCGGGTGTAGCTGCTGCCACCGGCCACCGGGCCGTAGATGTCGACGCTGCCGAACACTGTGTCGCCCAGATCGAAGACATCGTCTTTGGACAGGTACAGGGTGTCGCGCCAGGCGCCCAGCGCGCTGTTGGCGCTGGCATTGCTGACCGTGTAGGTGACGTCCATTGCCAGGCCGGGCGCGGCATTGGCCGGCAGCGTGATGGTGCCCGCCACCAGATCGGCCGGCGGCGCCAGCGTGATCTCCAGCAGTGCCGGGTCAGAGCCCAGGTTGTTGGCCTCCAGGCCAGGCTCGGCAATCGCATTGCCGGCATCGGCCTTGACCAGCACATAGAACAAACCGCTGCGGCCCACCGGCAGGTTGGTGGTCAGGCTGTGCTGGGCATCGCTGTTGCCGTCCAGCCGGTTGTAGCCCACATAGCCCAGCGACAAATCGCTGCTGTCGAGGAACAGGTCGCTCGACAGGAAGACCTGGTCATAGGCGCCGTAGTACCAGGGGGTGACGGCGGCGTCGGCCTTCTGGTTGCGGGTGGTCCAGCGGATGGTCACCTGCTGGCCACTGAAGGCGGCCTCGGGGGCGTCCACGCTGGCCACGATCAGGTCGGGCTCCAGCACGGTCAGGTCGCCGATAGGCACCTGGCCGGCGGGCAGCGTCACGCCGCCCAGCGTGACCGAAGCCACCGCCACGTTGTTGTTCTCGTTGGCGCCTTCGATGACGACGTTGTCGTCATCGGCCCGCACCAGCACCTTGTAGTTGCCGGCCGCCAAGTTGGTGGGCACTGTGACGCGCAGGTCGACGGTGTAGCTGTCGCCCGGGGCCAGCGGGTTGCCGCGGTAGACGGTCTGCACGCGGGTGTCGCCGGCGCCGATGACATCGTTGGCGGACAGCCAGATGCCGTCGGTCCAGGCGTTGGCATTGGTGGTGGCGATGCCGTCGTTGCGCACCACGAAGTGCAGATCGAAGCTGCGCACGTCGCCCAGCACCGGCACCACCGACGCGCTGGTGACCACCAGGTCGGGCTCGCGCCGGGTGATGGGGGCCACCACCGTCGCGCTGAGGTTGTTGCCCTCGTTGGATTCGGTCACCTCGGCGCTGACGTCAGTGCGCACATAGAAGTGGCCGGTGCCGGACAGCGCAAACGGGATCACCGGCGCCACGTTGACGGTGTAGCTGCCACCGCTGGCCAGCACCCCGGCATGGCCGACGCTGCCGATCAGCACGTCGTCACCGTTGCCGATGTTGTTGTCCAGACTGGCCCACAGGCTGTCGGTCCAGCCGGCGGTGATCGAGTCACCGTTGCCGGTGTTGCTGACGGTCCACGAGAACAAGGCGGTGCGGCCGGCCTCCACCGTGGCCGGCATCGTGAAATTGCTGACCACCAGATCGGGCCGGGATTGGAAGATGTCCACCCGGCCGGCCACGATGGTGTTGTTGGCGTTGTCGGTCTCGAACACCTGGTTGCCGCCGTCGGTGCGCAACAACACCTTGTAGCTGCCTTGCATGCCGGCGCCCAGGGTGGTGCCGATCACGCCGTCATAGCCCGCATCGGTGTCGAGCACGCCGTAGTGGTTGAAGCTGCCCAGCGCGATGTCGCTGGCGTCGATCACATCGTCCAGCGACAACCAGGCCTGGTCGTACCACCAGGCCTGGCGTTCCGGGGTGGCCGATGCGCCCAGGTTCTCCACCCGGTAGTGCACATTGAAGACGGTGCCGGCCCGTGCCGTGAGGTCGAACAGGCTGCTGACGATCTCCAGGTCGGGCGGCGGTGTCAGCAGGATCTGGGTGGTGCTGACCTGGGCCCGGGCATTGTTGCCCTCGGCGGTGTGCTCGTAGACCTGGTTGTAGATGTCGGTGCTGACGATGAAATGGAAGCTGCCGGTGACGCCGATCGGCAACTGCGGCACGAAGCTGCCGGTGTAGCTGTGGCCGGCGGCCAAGGCGCCGTTGTGCACCACGTCGCCCAGGAAGGTGTCACCGGCATCGAGCTTGTTGTCCAGCGACATCCACACCCGGTCGTACCAGGCGTTGCTGTCGCGGGTCGGGCCGTCGCCGTTGTTCTGCACCTGCCAGGTCACCGTGATGGGCTCGCCCGAGAAGGCCTGGGGCGGTGCCGACACGTCGGTGACGATCAAATCCGGTGGCGGGGTCAATGTGACACGGGCGATCACCGGTGCGCTGGCGTTGTCATGCTCGGCTGGCGAGGCGGCCACGCCCTCGAACATCTCGCTGTAGACATCGGTGACGACGATGAAGCGGTAGTTGGCGTCGATGCCGCGCGGCAAGGTGAAGTTGGCGGTATTGGCGTAGCTGCCGTTGATGTCGAGGTAGCCGGGGTTGTCGACCACCGCCAGTTGGGTGTCGGCGTTGTCGAGCACGTCGTCGAGCGACAGGTAGACCGCGTCATGCCACACCGGCACGGTGCTGGCGCCGGTGCCGATGTTGCGCACCGTCCAGTTGACGGTGGCCAACTGGCCCGAGAAGGCGTTCTCGGGCGGGGTGACCGACGTCACCACCAGATTGGGCAGAGGCCGCTGGCGGATGGTGATGGTCTGGCCATCGACGGCCTGGTTGTCGGCCTCACCGGCCACGCCTTCGAACAGCGTGCGGTTGATGTCGGTGATCACGATCAGGCGGAAAGTGCCCGACAAGTCACGCGGCAGGCTGATGTTCTGCACCCGCTCCAATGACTGGCCAGCGCCCAGCGTGGCCTCGATGGCGAAGTCGCCCAGGTAGCGGTCATTGCCGTCGAGCACGCCGTCGGTGGACAAATACAGCCGGTCAACCCAGCCCGGGCCGGCGGTGGCCGTGCCGTTGTTGGTCAGGGTCCAGCGCAGCGGCACCAGCTCTTCGGTCAGCGCATCCAGCGGCACGCTGATGTCGGTGATCAGCAGATTGGGCAGCGGCGGCAGGGTGACCACGGTCTGGGCCAGCTCAGACAGCGTGTTGTTGTTGTCATTGGGGTACTCGACCACCGCGTTGAAGTAGTCGGTGGTGACCTGGGCCCGCAGCCGCCCGGCAAACGGCGTGTTGCCGCTGTTGACCGGCAGCGTGAAGCGCGCGGTCAGGGTCTGCGAGGCACCGGGTGCGAGCAGGTCATCGACCGGCTTGAGCACCGCCAGCGTCCACAGCGTGCCGTCCTCGGCATTCAGGGCGATGCGGTCCTGGCGGGCACCGGCGGTTTGGGTGCCATTGTTGGTGACGGTGTAGGTCACCACCACCTCGGTGCCGGCCACGGCAGCGTCGGGGGCGTCCACCGTCGCGACCACCAGGTCGGGCAACGCCGGGCGCGACAGCACGATGGCCGTGACGGCCGAAGTGTTGTTGCCCTCGAGGTTGTACTCGTAGACCTCGTTGTTGATGTCGGTGACCACCCGCACATACCAGGTCTTGCTGATGTCGGTCGGCCCGTTCAGGTCGATCGGCAACAGCACCTCGGTGCTGCGCGCAACACTGCCGCCGGTGGCGATGGCACCGGTGTAGCGGCTGACCGGCGCCAGGCTGCGCACATTGCTGGAGAAATCCGCGCTGGTCGAGATCTGCACGCGGTCATTGAAGCCGCCGGCAAAGTCGGCCAGGCCGGCGTTGCGGGTCACCCATTGCACCGCCAAGGCGGTGCCGGTGTTGGCGGTGGCCGGCACGCTGGGCGCGTCAACCTGCAGGTCCACTCGCGGCGGCTGGGCCACGCTGAGGGTGGCGGACCGGCTGCGGTTGTCGCTCTCGCCGTTTTGCTCGTTGATGTAGTTGTTGATGTCAGTTTCGACGACGATGGTGTAGTCGCCGTTGACCACCGTGTCGGGCAGCGTGACGGTCTGCACCCGGGCCAGCGTGGTGCCGGCCGGGAACGGCCCTTGCACCTGGAAATCACCCAGCACCTGCAGCGGCGTGCCATTGATGTCGGCCAGCCAGACCCGGTCAACAAAAGAGTTGATGCCGTAGCGCAGGTAGAGATCGCCATTGCCGGTGTTGGCGGTGGTCCAGGACACATTGATGGTCAGGCCCGAGGTGGCGGTGGCGGGCGCCACCACGTCGGTGACCACCAGGTTGGCCAGCGCCGGCACCGCCAGGTGCAGGGCGGTGCTCAGCTCGTTGTCGGCGCGGTTGCTCTCGTTGAGATAGTTGTAGCGGTCCACCAGCACCTTCACCAGGTATTCACCGGTGTTGATGCCCGCCTGCAGCGGCAGCGGCAGGTTGACCGTGCGGCTGTAGCTGCCACCGGCCGGCACACCGATGGTGCTGCTGCCGGCCAGCAACTGCTGCGACGCGATCACGGTGCCGGGATCACTGGCCCGCACCACCGAGATGTAGTCATACCACTGCACGTTCTGGGTGCTGCCGGTGCCGGCGTTGTCAACCGTGTAGGTAAAGCCGAGCGGGCTGCCCAGGTTGACGCTGGCCGGCAGGGGCTGGTCCAGCCGCACATTGGTGAGTGCCGCGCGCAGCGCCTCGGTGACGGTGAAGGGCGTAGAGAGCAACACATTGTTGGTCTCGCCGCCGTACTCAGGCACCTGGTTGTAGTAGTCGGTGGTGATGCGCAGCCGGTAGCTGCCCGGTGGCGCGCCGACCGGCACCAACATCTCGAGTGAGCGCGCGGCGGTGCCGCCGGGGGCGATGCTGGCGGGGTCACTGAAGGGCACCGCCTGGCTGACATAGACGCCGCCATTGCTGTTGACCAGCTCGATCAGGTCGTAGTAGCCCGAGGCCACCGCGGCCGCGCCGGTGTTGTGGTCCTCCCAGGTCACCACCATGCGGGTATTGGCCGGCACCGAGGTGGGCGTGGCGATGGCCGCCGGCTGCAGGTCGGCCGACAGCGGCGCGCTGAGCGCCACCAGGTCGACATCGGTCAGGGCATTGTTGTTCTCGTTGGCCTCGGCCACATAGCCGTAGGCATCGGTTGTCACGCGGAAGCGGTAGTTACCGGCCGTGAAGGCCTGGCTGCCGATCGACGGCGTGAAGGTCAGCGTGCCCTGGTAGCTGCCAGTGAGCGCGGCAATCTCGACCGCCGGCTGCATATAGGCATTGACGGTGTACACCGCATTGCCGGCGGCATTGACCAGCGACACGGTGTCGTACCAAGCGGAGTTGGCAGCAATCGGTGAGATGCCGGTGTTGATGCCGGTCCAGGTGACGGTGACCGGCTCGCCCAGCGTGAAGGCGGCGGGGCCATCGATGGTCTGGATCTGCAGATCGGGCACATGCGAGGCCGTCACCCGCAGCAGGTCGGACAGGGTGGTGTTGTTGCCTTCGCTGGGCAGCTCGTTGATGTAGCCGAAGGCATCGGTGTCCACCCGCACCCGGTAGTTGCCCACCGGCATCGTGTAGGGCACACGGAAGGCCAGGGAGCGCGTCACCGAGGCGCCGGAGGCCAGCGTGGCGCTTTGGTAGGCATCGCCCAGGTAGGTGGTGTTGCCGTTCTCGGCCACCAGGTAGAAGCGGTCGTAGAACGCGCTGGCGGTGGCAGACGGGCCCTGGTTGAGCACGGTCCAGGAGACCGTGACGTCGGTGTTGCCCGCCACCTCGGTGGGCACCACCAAGGACGTCACCAGCAAGTCGGGGGTGGCCGGGGTGATGATGGTCACGCGCGCTGCGGCATCGAGGCTGTTGTTGGCTTCATTGCCCTCGCTGCGGTACTGGTAGGCATCGGTATCCACCCGCAGGATGTAGTCGCCATTGGCCAGCGCCGAATCAAACGGCACATTGAAGGTGGTGGTGGCGTCGTAGCCCGCGCCGACCGCCAGGTCGTGGAAGGCGTAGACGTTGGTCGAGTAAGCGAGCGCCCCGGTGGTCGGATTGACCAGGCTGATCCGGTCGTACCAACTGCCGCTGCCCGCCGCATCGCCGATGTTGTCGACATGCCAGGTCACGGTGAGCGGGCTGCCCATGTTGATGGTGGCCGGCGCGCTGATCGAAGTGGGGTGCAGGTCGAAGCGGCCGACCGTGAAGACGCTGGATACGCTGACGTTGTTGGCCTCACCGGCCTGCTCGACGACATAGCCGTAGAAGTCGGTGGTGATGCGCCAGCGGTACTGCCCGGCAGGCAGATTGGCCGGCAGGTAGACCGTCTGGTTGTGGCTGGTGCTGCCGCCTGCGGCCATCGGCCCGGTGTAGAAATCACTCTGGTAGGCGGGGAAGCCGCCGCCCTCGCCATTGCTGATGGTGACCAGATTGCCGGCGACATCGACCAGCTCCACCCGGTCGTAGACATAGTTGGACGCCGCCAGCCCCTGGTTGGTGGTGGCCCAGGCCAGGGCCGAGCCGGTGTCGGTGCCCACGCTGGCGGGCACCACGATGTTCTGGATCACCAGATCGGCCAGATCGGGCATCGTCAGCGCCACGCTGCCCTGCGTGGCCAGGGTGTTGTTGTTGTTGTTGAGCTCGGTCTGCTGGCCGTAGATGTCGGTGATCACCTGCACCCGGTAGTTGCCGGCCACGCTGGCATTGGTCAACGGCAATGGCAGCGATGCCTGCACGCTGTAGCTGTCGCCCACCGCAAAGCTTGAGCTGCTGAGGTGGTAGATGTCGCCCAGGTTCTGCACCTGGCCGCCCGGGCCGATCAATTGCACCCGGTCGTACCACTCGGACCCAGCCTGGGCCGCGCCGGTGCCCGCATTGCGCACGGTCCAGCCAAAGAGCGCCGGGCTGCCTGCTACCAGGCTGGGCGGCAGGTCAACGGCATCGACCACCAGGTCGATATCGCTGAGCACCACGCTGGCGCTGTAGACATCGTCCACCGGCTCACCGGCAATGCCGTCGCCGTCCTGGTCCAGCAGGTTGCCGGCCAGATCGCGCACGTCAGGGCCGATGCTGAGCAGGTAGGTGCCGGCGGCAAACTGGTTGTTGAACAGCACCGTCACCAGGTTGCCGGTCGCGGTGACGCCGGTGATCTGGCCGCGCAGGTCGTTGCCGGTCGGGCCGGTGAAGGACACCACATCGGCCGCCGATACCGAGAGGGGATCGACCGCCTCGGACACCGTGAAGACGATGCGGTTGAGCGGCGCGCGCTGGTCCTGCGGCGTGTGGCCGGTGATCTGCGGGGCGCTCAGGTCGATCACGAACTGGCCGGCCGCGGCCAGGTTGCCCTGGCCGTCGTGGCCGGTGAGGGCGTCTGCGGCGATGGTCCAGGACACCGGGGACTCGGGCAGGATGGCGCTGCTGAGGTGGAACCGCAGGCTGCGCCCGCTGCGCACTTCGACGCCGGTCACGCTGGCACCGGCCGCCAGCGTGGCGGCATCGAGCACCAGGTCAGTGGCCTGGGCCGAATCGGAGCGAATGAACTGGTCGAAGGTGACGTCGATCCAGGCCGGCAGGCCATTCACGGGCGCGCCCTCGGCGGGGCTCGACGACACCAGCCGGGGGGCTGGCGCGACGCCGGTGGCGCCATCCACCTTCAACAGGTACTCGCCCTGGCTGCCAGGGGCGACCACCTGCACCGTCCAGGCGCCGCTGCTGGCGGCAGTCAGGCTGGCGCTGAGGCCGGCCAGCGGGCCGGCCGCCAGGCCGGTGTCCAGGCGCAGCACGCCATCGGGGTCGATCAGCCGCAGCATGAAGGGCAGGTTGGCCGCGCCTTCGGCCGCCACATGGAGTTGCAGCGCGTCGCCGGCATTCACCCAGACGCGGTATTCATCGGGCGTGCCGAGCGCAAAGTTGACCACGCTGGACTGCGCATTGACCGACAGGCCCGTCAAGGCGCCAGCAGGCAGGGCCACCAGCCGCTGGGCGGTGGCCTGCACCGTGGCCTCGTTGCCGGCCTGCACCGCAAAATGCAGCAGCCCGACGGTCTTGCCCGGCAACACGGTCACGGTCCAGCTGCGGTTGAGGTTGTCGCCCGACAGGCTGGCTGCGGCCGGCGCCAGGCCGCCTGCGCCCCAGGAGATATGGGCCAGCGACGGGTCGCCGCCGTTGTTGACATCGTCGGTGACCAGCCAGTGGTCGTTGTTGTCATACACCGCGACGTCGACAGCGTCGGTGGCGATCAGGCGGGTGCTGCCGTCTGAGCCGAGGTTGGTGTCGATGCTGAGCGTGAGGGTGCGGGCCACCGCGCTGGTGTTGGTGACCTGGTCCAGGTAGCGGGCAAAACCGTCATTGCCGGGCACGTAGATCTGCCGCGTCAGCCTCAGGTCGCTGTTGACGGTGTCGATCAGCGTCAGCGTCTGGCTGCCGTCTGAGCGCAGGCCGCTGTCGGCATTGAAGAGGTAGCCCGACAGCCCCGATGTCGGATCGGCCAGGCGCAGATACAAGCCACCGTCGTAAGCATCGCTGGTGCCATCGATGACCGCGCCCTGAGAATTGACATCCCAGCGGAAGCCGGTGCCGTCCAGCACCGTCATGTTGGTCGCCGGTGTGCCGCTGCCCCCTGCGCCAGCCCCGGCCGAGCCCGAGACGGTTTGCAACATGCCCAGGGCTGCGCCGGTCGGGCCCAGGGCCTGCGGCAGGCCGTCGAGCTGGCCGATGTCGAAGGTGGCACCGCGGGTGACCACCATGCTGTAGCGCACTTGCGTGTCAGCACGGGGCCGGGCATACAGGGTGATGGCGCTACCGCCGTGGTTGGTGAAATCCAGGATCACCCGGTCGGCGCCGGGCGCCAAGATGGCCGCACCGACCAGCTGGCCGGTCGAGCTGGCCAGATCGCCAGAATCATCGAACAGGCCCAGCCGCAGATTGCTGACGACCGGGCTGCCCTCGATGCTGACGATCACGCTGGCGGTCTGGCCGGCTTCCAGCGTGAAACGGAAGTAGTCCAAGTCGGACGTGGGCAGGCCGGTGCCAGCGTCCAGCCCCGGCGTGAAGCGGCCCACGCTGGCCAGCCTGTCGATGCCGGGGGCCAGGATGCGGCTGGTGGCGTCCAGGTTTTCGGCCTGGTCACGGCTGTCGTTGCTGGGCGTGTAGACCCCGCCGATCTCGACCAACTCGCGCTGCACGCCGGCACCGATGGTCACCGATGCGCTGTAGTTGCCGATGCCGCCGCTGGGCGAGCTGGCGCGCAAACGCCAGGTGCCACCGATGCCGGCCAGCATGTCGGGGATCATCAGCGCCCGGCCGGCGGCGCTGGTGGCCGAGGTGGCCACCACCAGGCCATTCGGGTCGATCACCTCCAGTTGCAGTTGCGGCAGCGTGTTGGCGGCCTGGCCCAGGCGGCTGCTGAGCACCGGCGTGAAGACCTGGCCGGCGGCCAGGGTGAAGGTGAAATCATCGGTGTCGACAGCACTCGACAAGGCCGCGTCGCGGCTGCTGCTGTAGACCAGCGACCCGAGTGGCTCGCGGGCCGCAAATGCCGGCATCGCGTAGTCGGTCTGATCGACCGCGAAGTGCAGCACCAGCGCATCGATGTCGGGCGTCAGCGGGTTGGCGTCGTAGTCGTTGTCGGCGCGGTCGCGCAGGGCCCAGTTGGGGAAGCGCAGCTCGTAGCTGCCTTCGGCCAGGGTGCTGTCCACCGTGATCGTGAGGGTTCGGTTGTCGGCCGACCAGGCCTGGTGCCAGGTCGGGGAGATTGGCTCGCCGGCCGCGTTGTAGAAGCTCCCGACCTGGCCGAAATCGACGATGGCCTCAGAGAACTGCAGCACGATGGTCTGGCTGGCATCGATCTCACCGCCATCCTGCGGCAGGCTCGACAACAGCAGCGGCCGCTGATCGTCCACCGTGAAGCTGACCTCAAACCGCGCCGAGCCCTGGTTGGTCAGGTCGGTGAAGGTGCCCGCAGGGGCCACCAGCCGGTAGCTGCCCGCGGCCAAACCGGTGGGTAGCTGAAAGCTGGCGCCGCTGTCATTGGTCCAGGGGTAGAGATCGAGCAAGCCCAGGCTGACGTCGGCAGCGTCGAACAGCTCAACCTTGCCGACCAGGTCAGCCCGGAAGGCCTCGCTGATCGACAGCGACTGCCAAGGCGCAAAACTGCCTGCCAGGCCATCGTCGAGTGAGCTGCTTTGCACGGCCGGCGCCGGATTGGCACCCGCCGCGCCCTGCACCTGCAGCAAAAACTGCCCATCGTTGGACGACGAAATCTGGATGCGCAGGCGCGCACCGAGGCTGGCGTCGATTGAGTAGCGCCAGCCAGCCTGGCCCAGCGGCGGCGACAACGGGGTCAGCGCCAGCAGATTGCCGTCAGCGTCCCGCACCAGGACCTGCGGGTCGAAGGGGCCGGCACCGGCGGTGCCGTCGAGTATGGGCACCACGTCGATCAACACCGTGGTGGCGTTGACGGTGGCATCGAACACCGCCACGCCGGCCGGTGCCGCCGCATCGGGGCTGGGTGCATTGCCCACCTGCTGCGAGTTGCGGATCGCACCAAGCTGCGATGCGGCCAGGCCCAGTTCGGTGTTGCGGTCGGGGTCGAGGCTGGTGTTGCGGGCCACCACCAGGGTGTAGTCGATGGGGGTGAGCGCGCGGTTCGGGTCCCAGTAGAGATCGAGCTTGATGTAGTAGATGCCGCCCACCTGCGGCGTGAAGGCGGGCAGGCCGAGCGGGCCGTCCCATTGGCCGTTTGCGCCGGTGCGCACCGCATTGGCCACCACCTGGCCACTGTTGTCGAGCAACTGCAGGAAGCCGACATTGGCGGTCAGCGTGGTTTCCAGCTGCAGCGATTCACCAGCGGCCAGGTCGACCCGGTAGACATCGGTATCGGTGCGGCCCTGCTCACTGGCGTTGGGCGTCAGGTGGCCGACCACCGCCGTGCGGCTGGCGCCCGGCAGCGGCAGCAGCCGGCTGGCGTTGAGCGGCTCGGCCTGGCTGGTTGAACCGTTGCTGCTGCCGTCATTGCGCACCGACTCGGACTCGATCGCGGCATCCACCGCCACCGTGAAATGCCAGCCGATCTGGGGCGGATAGCTTTGATCACCGGCCGGCTGGCCCAACGCCTCGACCCGCAGCGCCACCACGTAGCTGCCGCCAATCGGCGGCGTGAACATCTGGATCTGCGCGCTCTCAAAATCCTGGGCCGACTGCACAACGCTGCCGGCGCTATCGCGCAACTCGACCACCACGCTGTAAACGCCATTGACACCGTGGTCATCAACCACCCCGGCCAGGCTGATGGTCTGGTAGGTCGCCAGATCGACGGTGTAGGTCACCTCGTTGGGCAGGTTGCCGGGCTGGCCCGAGAAAACGCCGCTCTGCAGGCCTGAGTCCTTGACCCCGGCCTCGACCGGGCCCACCGCCGTCAATGGCAGCGCGCTGCTGCCAACCACCGTGGTGGCCGGCGGGCTGACCACATCGACCACCGGCGTGGCGGCGGGCGCCTGGTTCTGCAGCACCGCCGGCAAGCTGCCGGGCAGCAGGTCAGCCGACAGCAGCACCCGGGGCTCCAGCGCCTCGAACAAGACCTTGCGGCGGAACGGCGCCTCGCGCGTGCGGGCCAGCGAGGTGGGTGGCGTGGCCAGGAAGGCGCTGCGCGGGCCGGTGGCGCGGGCGCCCTCCCAGGCCGACAAGGTGCGGGCAGCGGCCCGGTGCAGCAACGTGGCAATCTTTTCCATCCCAGCTCTCCTCGACGGAGGCCGGGGGACGGCAGCACAACGCGGGGGTGGCTGGCTTGACCAGCCGGCTTTGAGCCCTTGGCTCAGGTCGGCCCCCGCCTGCGCGCGCCCCCCAGACCCGAAATCACAGTTGATAAACCTTGGCAGCTCAATCGGCGTCCGGCGTTGGCAGTGGCCTGAAGCGGCCCTGCCAAGCTGCCATCACGCTTGCGGGCCACGCCTCTGACGGCCCGCCCCGGCGCCCAGCAGGCCCAGCCCGGCCAGCAGCATCATCAGCGCAGCGGGCTCGGGCACGACACTGACCGAGACCGGCACGTCATACGCAGTGTTGAAGTCGTAGTAGCCAGGCACGCCCGTCAGACCGGCGATTGCCGTGAAAAACACATGGGTGTCGCCCGCCGACGCGTTGCCAGCCACCGTGAAATGCACGCTAAACACATCGCTGCCGTAGGTGGCGGCCGGGCTGCTCTGGACCACCGTGTACCAGGACTGGGTGGTGGTGCCCGGATAGGCAGGGGGGTAGCCGTCGAGGTGGGTGGTGTTGGCAATGCCGAAGGCCGAGCCACCGACGCCGGAATCCAGGGTCAGCACATTGGCGTCGTAATCGACCAGGATGTCGGTATCGGTGAAGCCGGTGGCGGGCGGGATGTCGTCGTCGTTCCAGATCAAGGTGAAACCCTGGCCGGCGACAGCCGCCACATCCTGGGTGAAACTGACATTCACCCCCACCGCCTGGGCCCAGCCGCAGGCCAGGCAAGCCGCCGCGGCGACCACTGCGCGGATTGATACAACTGCTTTCATCTCGATCTCCTGAACTGATTCACCTTGCCCCCGCCGGACAAGCGGCGGACAGCACTTTGCTCCGATCCATGTTGGCACGCTGGCCCGCCGCCTGGCATGACCAAACCGGGGGGTGAATCCCCCCGGGATGAGGGGTGAAACCCGCGATCCGTCGATCTGCAACCGGCCAGGCGCACCACAACAGCGCAGCGCCCTGGGGCCGCGCAGACGGTGCCTAGGCCTTGCTCGGCGGTTTGTCAAGCACTGGCGCACCGGCGGCCTTCCAGGCCGCGAAGCCGCCGTCGATGTGGCCGGTCTCGGGCAGGCCCATCTGCTGCAAGGTCTGGGTGGCCAGCGCCGAGCGCCAGCCGGCGGCGCAGAACAGCACATAGCGGGTGCCGGGCCGGCTGAACACCGGCTTGTGGTAGGGCGAATCGGGATCGACCCAGAACTCCAGCATGCCGCGCGGGGCATGGAAGGCACCGGGGATCACGCCCTCGCGCTCGAGCTCGCGGACGTCGCGCAGGTCGATGAACTGCACATCGTCGCGGCCATGCAGGTCGCGCGCGTCTTCGATGCTGTAGGTGGTGATGACGGCCATCGCGTCATCGACCATGGATTTGACGGTTTTGCGCATCGCGCCCTCGCAATCAGTTGGGTGGACGCGAAAGCTATCACGGCCACCGGGCCACCGGGCCACCACGCACCCGGCTCAGGCGACGCCCAGCCGCCACAGCGAGGTGAGCTCGGCCGCCCGCGCGGCATGCAGGGCATCGCTGCGCTCACTCACCCTGCCGTGGCGGGGCCGGGCATCGTGGCGGCCCAGCACCTGCAGGCCGGCGGCTGCCGTCCAGGCTTGCAGTTGGTCGCGGCTGCGCAGGCCCAGGTGCTCGGCCAGGTCAGACAGGATCAACCAGCCCTCTCCGCCCGGCACCAGGTGCGCTGCCAGGCCGGCCAGAAAGCCGCGCAGCATGCGACTGTCGGGGTCGTAGACGGCAGCGTCCAGCGCCGATTGCGGCTGCGCCGGCACCCAGGGCGGGTTGCAGACGATCAAGCCAGCGCGGCCCGCCGGGAACAGGTCCGCCTGCTGCAGGCTGATCTGGCCGGCCAGGCCGAGCCGGGCGGTGTTGTCGGCCGCACAGGCCAACGCGGCGGCCGACAAATCGGTGGCCACCACCTGCAGGCCCCGGCGCGCCAGCACCGCTGCCAACACCCCCGTGCCGGTGCCGATGTCGAAGGCGCCGTGCTGCTGCGCCGCCGCTGGCAGCGCGGCGCCGGCCACCAGGTCCACATACTCGCCCCGCACTGGCGAGAACACCGCATGGTGAGGGTGGATGCTGGCGCCCAGCGCCGGGACCGGCACGCCACGGCGGCGCCACTCGAAGGCGCCCACCAGGCCCAGCAACTCGCGCAGCGAGCCGACATAGGGCGCATCCACCGGCCCGTGGGCCTGCAGGCCGACGGCGCGCAGATCGGGCGCGCGGTGCAGCGGCACCGCATGGTCGGCCTCAAACGGCATCAACAACTGGCCCAGCAGGCGGGCCCGCTCGGCCTGCTGGCGGCGTTGCTGGGCAAAGGCCTCGGCCAGGTTTGCAGCGGGCGCAGCGGGCCGCTGCTGGCGACGGTCCACGCGCCGGCCCAGGGCCTGCAGCAACTGGCGCGCCTGCGCATAGTCACCGCGCCACAACAAGGCCGTGCCACGCTCGGCCAGCCGGTAGGCGGCATCGGCCGACCCGGTCTCGTCGGCCACCACCACGTCCGCCGGTGCCGGGTGGCCGGCCAGCGAGCGCCAGGCCACGGGCTGGGCCTGGCCCTGGCTGTCAAACCAGGTGATCTGGGGGGTGGCGGGGTCCATGTTGGCGATTCTCGCCGCCGGCTGATCGGCCTGGGATGGCCGGCCTGCCCACAGCCTTGGCGCGAGCCGCTGCCCCAGGGCCGGGCCAGGGTTTGACGCCGCGCAAGCCCGGTTTACCGGCCGGGGTAGATTGGCCAATCATTGACGTCGACCGTCTCCACCCGAACCCGCCGCGCCTTGTCCGAGAAGACCAGCACATTGCCTTCGGGCGGCAGTTCGTCAAGCCGGACAGCGCCAAAGAGATAGAGCCGGTTGCCGCGGCACAGCAGTGGGCGCTGGCCGGCATAGGGCAGGCGCCGCACCGGCAACAGGCCGGGTGACAGCACGACGATGCGGTTCACGCCACGCGGGGTGGTGGCACCACGCACCAGTTCACGCACATCGGCCACCGGGTAGCGCTCGCCCTCGACCAGCAGGTCGCAGACGTGGCTGACATGCGCCAGCCCCCGCGCCGGGTTCAGTTCACTGGCGCCGCGCAGCGCCGCGACAAGCCGGGCCTGGTCGTCCAGTGGGGCGGGCCCCGCCGCGCTGACAGCCAAACCCCAGGCCGCCAGCCAGCCCGCCAGCCAGCGGGGTTTGACACGCCCTCGGCGGGGTGCGGCCCTCATCGAACCAACCTGTTGAACACCTTGGTCATCAGGTGGTTGAGCTTGGCCGAGTACTCGGCATCGCCGCCGCCGTTGTAGCGGTCGGCAACAATGGCCGTCTGAAACTTTCGCCAGCCGGCTACATATCGCATCATGATGGCGGGGTAGTAGCTCAACACCATGCCAGGCCTGAGCGCGGTGGGCTTGACCTTGTTGTTGGCCAACAGGTTGTCCACCGTGGTGCCCACCTTCCTGGCGATCCGGTCAAAGCTGTCGCCGGCCAGCACGGTGTAAGTCAAGGCTGGGCCACCGGTCCAAGGGCCGATCACCGAATGGACGCTGTACTTGGCCATCCGGGTGAAGAGGTAGGCGATTGCGGCCCGGACATTGACGGCTGGCCGGTTGATGTTGTCATCCTTGGCGAGCAGGGTCTTCAAATCGGCGGGCATGATCAGATCCGCCCCCTCGCTGCCGGCCCGCAGCACGGCATAGGCGGGGTCACCAGGGTTGCCGATCTGCATCACCCGCGAGGCCCAGGCCCGAGACGGATGGTCGGGCCCGCCGCTCTCGGTCCAGAGCATGGCCTTGAATAGCAACCAATTCACCGGCGAGAAACCAGCGCTGCTGGCGAATCCTGTGTTGTAGGCCGTGACTTCGGCCTTGATGGTGATGTCGAAATCGTCCCAGCGCGCGTCCTTGACGCCCGCTTCAACGCTGGCGATCCACTTCTCGGTCAGTGCCATGGTGTTGTCCGATCAAGCCCCGGCAGGCGTGGGGTACTTACCCCTATTGGACAACTCATGCCGTGTTGCCTCGTCCCCAACACTTGGTACGCGCACCCTCATGCCAGCGCCCGCCCAATCAGGATCTTCTGCACCTCGGATGTGCCCTCGTAGATCTGGCAGACCCGCACATCGCGGTAGATGCGCTCCAGCGGGAAATCACTGACATAGCCATAGCCACCCAGCACCTGGATCGCCGCCGAACACACCGCCTCGGCCATCTCGCTGGCCATCAGCTTGGCCATCGCAGCCTCTTTCAGGCAGGGCCGGCCGGCGTCTTTCAAGCTGGCGGCATGCCAGATCAATTGGCGCGCGGCCTCGATCTTCATCGCCATTTCGGCCAGCTTGAACTGGATCGCCTGGTGCTCGAAGATGGCCACACCAAAGGCCTTGCGCTGCTTGCTGTAGGCCAGCGCGCACTCAAACGCCGCGCGTGCCATGCCCAGGGC
>JANLZT010000614.1:0-4728 GCA_031366465.1 Betaproteobacteria bacterium
GCAGCCCAGCGCCAGGTGCTGGTGAGCAATGTCGATACCGCGCTGCTGGTGATGGGCCTGGACGCCGACTTCAACCCGCGCCGGCTGGAGCGCTACCTGGCGCTGACCCGGCTGGCCGGCGTGGCGACGGTGCTGCTGCTCAGCAAGGCCGACACCGTGGGCCCGAGCTGCCGCGCCGACCGCCTGGCCGAGGCCCAGGCCTTGATGGCCCCGGGCATGCCAGCCTGGGCCGGCGACCTGCGCCAGCCCGCGATGGCCCAGATGCTGGCGCCCTGGCTGCGGCCCGGCCAGACCCTGGTCTTGCTGGGCAGCAGCGGCGCCGGCAAGAGCACGCTGGCCAATACCTTGTTACATGCCTTGGCCGCCGGTGCCGCAGCCGTCCCGCAATTGACCGGCCCGGCGCGTGCTGCCGACAGCCGCGGCCGCCACACCACCACCGTGCGCACCCTGCTGCCGCTGCCGGGCGGCGCCTGCATCATCGACACCCCCGGCCTGCGGGCGCTGCGCCTGGACATCAGCCAGGCCGATGACCTGGCCCAGGCCTTTGGCGATGTCGCGGCGCTGGCGCCAGGCTGCCGCTTCCGCGATTGCCAGCACCGCAGCGAGCCGGGCTGCGCGGTGCGTGCGGCGGTGGCGGCGCCGCGGCTGCTCAATTTCCACAAGCTGCTGCGCGAAGCCCGCCGCGATGGGCTGAGCCCAGCCGAGCGCCAGGCCCAGGTGTCGCGCTGGAAGTCGCGCAGCCGGGATACCCAGATGCGTATGCAGGCCAAGCGCGAGGGTGGTGGCTGATCTTTGTCGGCACATCGTTGTCGGCACATCTTTGTTGACACATCCAGGCCGGCGGGCCGCCGTGGGCGGCCGGGCATACTCGCGCCCATCTTCACGGGCCCGGTGATGTTGCACGTTCCCACCCTGCTGCTGGCACTGTTGCTGGGTTTTGCGCTGCTGACGCTGGAGCTGGGCATCTCGCAGCGGGGCCTGTATGCCCGGCCCGAGTTGCAGCGCTGGACCCTGGGCTGCTGGGCCTTTGTGGCCGGCTTCGCATTGCTGGCCGCGCGCCTGGTGCTGCCCCTGGGCGTGTCGGTGCTGCTGGGCAATGCCTTTCTCTGTGCGGGCATGGTGATCTATGCCCAGGCGCTCTACCTGATGTTGTTGAACGCGCCCGCGCCGCGCTGGCTGATGCAGGCCCAACCCTTTGTCTGGGTGGCCTTGCTGCTGATGCTGGACTGGCCGCTGCACCAGCGCACAGCGGCCTTGTCGCTGGTCTACATCGTCTTGTTGGCGCCCAGCGCCATGCTGATCTTGCGGGTGGGCTGGCACGCCGAGCGGTCCTTGCGCACGGTGGCCATCGCGCTGCTGGCCACCATGCTGGCGCATGCGCTGCGCGCCGTGCATGCCTGGACCCACCCGGGCGACTACACCGACCTGCTGCAGGCCAGCCTGGGCCAGGGCTTGAGCTTTCTGGCAGCCTTCATGTGCCTGATCGCGGCCGGCTTTGGCTTTGTGCTGGCGGTGTTTGAGCGGGTGGCGCGCCAGATGGAGGACATGGCCACCCATGACGGCATGACCGGCTGCTTCAACCGCAGCACCACCGACGCCTTGCTGGCGCATGAAGTGCAGCGTGCCCGGCGTGCCGCCAAGCCGCTGACCTTCGCGCTGCTGGACCTGGACAATTTCAAGTCGGTGAACGACCAGCACGGCCACCGCACCGGCGACGCGGTGCTCAAGGCGTTTTCGCAAGCGGTGCGGGCGCGCCTGCGGGCCTCTGACGTGCTGGGCCGCACCGGCGGCGAGGAGTTTGGCCTGGTGCTGCCCGGTACCGACCTGGCCGGTGCGCGCTGGCTGCTGGAGGACATCCGCCGCAGCGTCGAGGCCCTGGTCACGCCAGCCCCAGGCGGCGCCCCGGTGCGGGTAACAGTGTCGGCCGGTCTGGCGATGGCCAGCCCGGGCGCCGAGGTATCAGGCGACCGGCTCTATGGTCAGGCCGACCAGGCGCTGTACGAGGCCAAGCGCAGCGGTCGCAACCGGGTGGAAGCCTTTGGCGCCACGGTGGGCGCATCGGGTCTGCTGCCGCTGCAGTGAGCCGCTGCAGCAAGCGGTTTGGCGGTGGGCCACCCGGGCCGCGCCGCAGCTCAGTAGTTCAGCCCCATCGCCTGGCGCACGTCGCGCATGGTCTGGCGCGCCACGGTGCGGGCCCGCTCGGTGCCGGCCTCGACGATCCACTGCACCTGCTTGGGGTTGCTCAGATAGGCCTCGGCCCGTTCTCGCCAGGGTTGCTGCTCGCGCAGGATGGCGTCGATCACCGGCTGCTTGCAGTCCAGGCAGCCGATGCCGGCGCTGGTGCAGCCCTGCACCACCCAGTCCTGGGTCTGGGCGTCGGAATAGACCTGGTGGAACTGCCACACCGGGCAGCGCGCCGGGTCACCCGGGTCGGTGCGGCGCACCCGTTGCGGGTCGGTGGGCATGCGCCTGAGCTTGTGCGTCACAACGGCCGGTTCATCGCGCATCGCGATGGTGTTGTTGCGGCTCTTGCTCATCTTGTCGCCGTCCAGGCCGGGCAGCTTGCTGGTTTCGGTGAGCAGCACCGCCGGCTCGGTCAGCACGCTCTTGCCGCTGCCCTTCAAATGGCCCAGCAGCAGCTCGGCCTGGTCGCTGTTGAGCACCGCGCCGGCCAGCGCGCGCTTGACGATGGCCTCGCCCTTGGCCAGCGCCTCGGCGCTGCCGTCTTGGCCATAGGCCTTGCGCTGCTTCTCCACATAACGCGCATCGTCCTTGCCCAGCGCGGCCAGCGCCGCAGCCACCTGCGCGGCGTGGTCGGATGCGCGGCCATACAGGTGGTTGAAGCGGCGCGCCACCTCGCGGGTGATCTCCACATGCGGGGCCTGGTCCTCGCCCACCGGCACATAGGCCGCCTTGTAGATCAGGATGTCGGCCGCCTGCAGCAGCGGGTAGCCGAGGAAGCCGTAGGTGGCCAGGTCCTTGTCCTTGAGTTTCTCGATCTGGTCTTTGTAGGTGGGCATGCGCTCCAGCCACGACAGCGGCGTGCCCATCGCCAGCAGCGTGAACAGTTCGGCATGCTCGGGCAACCGGCTCTGGATGAAGAGGGTTGCCTTCTCGGGGTCGATGCCGGCGGCCAGCCAATCGATCACCATGTCGTAGACCGACTGCTCGATGACCTCGCGGTCCTCGTAGTGGGTGGTCAGTGCATGCCAGTCGGCGACGAAGTAGAAGCAGTCGTACTGGTGCTGCAGGCGCACCCAGTTCTTGAGCGCACCGTGGTAGTGGCCCAGGTGCAGCACGCCGGTCGGGCGCATGCCCGACAGCACCCGTTCTCGTGCGGGCGTGGCGGGGGTGTCGCGGGGAGGCATGGGTATCCTTCAGATGAGCGGCGGATTCTCTCAGACCGTGCCCTTACACTTCGCGCCCTTCATGAAGCGCATCGTCATCCTGATCTCGGGCCGCGGCAGCAATCTGCAGGCCATTGCCCAGGCTTGCACGGTAGCGCGCTGGCCGGCGCAGGTGGTGGCTGTGGTGAGCAACCGGCCGGGCGCCGACGGCCTGGCCTGGGCCGCCGCGCAGGGCCTGACCACGCTGGCCATCGACCATCGCCAGCACCCCAGCCGCGACGCCTTCGATGCCGCGCTAGCCCAGGCCATCGACGCCTTTGCGCCCGACCTGGTGCTGCTGGCCGGCTTCATGCGCATCCTGGGCGATGGCTTTGTGCAGCACTACGCCGGCCGGCTGATCAACATCCACCCGTCGTTGCTGCCGGCCTTTGCCGGCCTGCACACCCACCAGCGCGCCATCGAGGCCGGCTGCAAGCTGGCCGGCTGCACGGTGCACTTCGTCACCCCGACGCTGGACCATGGGCCGATCATTGCCCAGGCCATGGTGCCGGTGCTGCCTGAGGACAGCGCCCAGACCTTGTCGGCGCGGGTGCTGGCCGCCGAGCATGTGATTTATCCGCGCGCCGTGCGCTGGTTTGTTGACGGCCAATTGGTGCTGGACGGGGGCCGGGTTCGCCACCGCGACGGTGCCGCGCAGCTCTGGGTGGCTTGAGCCGCAGGCTGGGTGCAGGCCCGCCGCCGGGCCGGTCAAAGGGCGCTGCAGGGATAATCAAACGATGCATCCCACTGCCCTGCTGGACCTGTGCACCGAGTTGTTGCGCGCCGTACTCAAGCTCGACGCGCCCGCCGACAGCATCGTCTCGGGCTTCTTCCGCAAGCACCGCACGCTGGGCCCGCGTGAGCGCCACGCCCTGGCCGAGACCGCCTACAGCGTGCTGCGCCGCCGGCCTTTGCTGCAGCACCAGGCCCAGAGCGGCACCGGTGCGCTGGAGCGGCGGCTGGCCATCCTGGCCTGGTCGGGCGACAGCAATTTGCTCAAGGGCGCGGTCGGCCCCAACGAGCAGCAATGGCGTCAGCAGGTGCAGTCGGTCGACCCCGACGGCTTCTCGGACAAGCTGCGCCACAACCTGCCCGACTGGCTGGCCTCGGCTTTGCGCAGCCAACTGGGTGACGCGGCCTTCTGGCCCTTGGTGGCGGCGCTCAACGAGCCGGCGGCGCTCGACTTGCGCGTCAACATCTTCAAGGCCAAGCGCGAGGACATGCTGTCCATCCTCAACCAGGCCGGGCTGCGGGTGGCGCCCACGCCGTTTTCACCCTGGGGCATCCGGGTGCCGGGCAAGCCCGCGCTGCAGAAGATCGATGCTTTTGTGCGCGGCGACAT
>JANLZT010000633.1:0-1526 GCA_031366465.1 Betaproteobacteria bacterium
GAGCTTGCTGACCTGGTCGGCCAGCTCGAAGGCCTGGGGGTGGGCCATCTGGAAAGGCGGCGCGAAATCCATCTCGGCGGCCTGGTCCTGGATCGCCTTGACGATGCGCGGCCGGCCATGGCCGGCGTTGACGCACCACAGGCCGGCCACACCGTCCAGCACCTGCCGGCCGTCATCGGTCCAGTAGTGCATGCCCGAGGCCTTGACGAACAAGCGCGGGCTCTTCTTGAACTGGCGGTTGGCGGTGAAGGGCATCCAGTAGGCGTCCAGCGGCACGCCGCTTGGCGCCGCGACAAAGGCCGCCAGCGGGTTGTCGGTGGTGTTTGCGGTGGTGTTCTGGGCGGCAGCGGGGGTGTCGAGTTCAGTGGTGCTCATCGTCGGTCTCCTGGCGGGGTGTTCAAGGGTGCGGCGCTGCGCTGCTGGGTGCAGGGCGCAAGCCTGCAGTCTAGCCAGTCCGCGGCGCGGCCCCAGGCGCTGCCCAGCGCCCAGCGCCGCAGCACGCGGGTCTTCATGATGGGCAAGGCCCAGGCTGCCAGCCGGTCGGGCTTGTGCCGGCTTTCACATCGGGAAAGCCCAATTTCACGATGTGAGAATGCGCCATGTTGCGTCGCAGCAAAATTTTTCACCACCCTGAATTGGCTTCCGCATCATGGAATTAACCTTGTAAGTTGTTGAATTTGTTCACAATGATTTATGGTCTTCTATAAGACATAAGTCATCCTAAGGCTGCGCCAGCCCGCTAAGCTGACGGCATCGGATCCCCGATTTCCAAGCCTCGCTTGTTGACCTTCAAACCCCCAGGAGCCCCTCATGACCTCATTGAACCGCGACCAACAAATTGCCGCCCTCGAAAAAGACTGGGCCGAGAACCCGCGCTGGAAGGGCATCAAGCGCGGCTACAGCGCCGCCGACGTGGTGCGCCTGCGCGGCAGCCTGCAGGTGGACCACACGCTGGCCAAACGCGGCGCCAACAAGCTGTGGACCCTGATCAACACCGAGCCCTTCGTCAACAGCCTGGGCGCGCTCACCGGCAACCAGGCCATGCAGCAGGTCAAGGCCGGCCTGAAGGCGATTTACCTCTCAGGCTGGCAGGTGGCGGGCGACGCCAACAGCAATGGCGAGATGTACCCCGACCAGTCGCTGTACTCGGTGGACTCGGTGCCCAAGGTGGTCAAGAAGATCAATGCCACCTTTGCGCGTGCCGACCAGATCCAGTGGAGCGAGGGCAAGGACGACATCGATTACTTCGCCCCCATCGTGGCCGATGCCGAGGCCGGCTTTGGCGGCGTGCTCAACGCCTTCGAGCTGATGAAGGCGATGATCGAAGCGGGTGCGGCCGGGGTGCACTTCGAGGACCAGCTGGCTGCGGCCAAGAAGTGCGGCCACATGGGCGGCAAGGTGCTGGTGCCCACCCGTGAAGCCTGCAGCAAGCTGATTGCCGCCCGCCTGGCCGCCGACGTGATGGGCGTGCCCACCATCCTGCTGGCCCGCACCGACGCCGAAGCCGCCGACCTGGTGACCAGCGA
>JANLZT010000246.1:0-2253 GCA_031366465.1 Betaproteobacteria bacterium
GCCGGTGATCGGCAGCGTGGCCATCCAGCCCACCGGCGCCAGCGCCAGCCCGACCAGGCCGTTGATGGCGATGAAGACCACGTTGTTGACCATCAGCAAACCCTGGCACAGGGTCAGCAGCAGCAGGCGGGGGTTCATGCCAGCAGGGCCCGGCTGTCAGCGGCCCGCCGAGCGGTGGGTGCCAGCGAAATGGACGTGGCGGGCATGGGCTTCTCCAGGGTGCCCAGGGTGTCCAGGGCGTACAGGCCGGCCAGCGCCGCCAACGGCGCGGTGTCGGCGCGCAGGGTGGCCGGGCCCAGGGTGATGGCGACAAAGCCCAGTTGTTGGGCCAGACCGATCTCGGCATCGCTCAGGCCACCTTCGGGGCCGCTGAGAAAGGTCAACGGGGCCTGATGGCCGCCGGCCTGGGCCGGTGCCTGCAGCAGCATCTGCTGCAGCGTCAAGGCGCCGGGCGCCAGGCTGAGCAGGCAGCGCAGGCCGGCTGCCAAGCCTTGCGGGCCGGCCGCCAACCAATCCTTGAGCGCCTGCGGCGCGACCACCTGGGGCACCCGGTTGCGGCCGCTTTGCTCGCAGGCCGCCACCGTGATCGCCTGCCAATGCGCGGCCTTGCGGTCGGCGCGCTCGCCCACTAGCCGCAGCACCGAGCGCTCACAGACCAGCGGCACGATGCGCGCCACGCCCAGCTCGGTGGCTTTTTCAACCAGCGCATCCATGCGCTCGTTGGCGGGCATGCCCAGGGCCAGCGTCACCGGCAGCGCGCGCTCGCGCTCGATCGCGTGATGGGCCAGCACCCGCGCGGTGACGCCTTTGCGGCCCATCGCCAGCACCTCGGCCGACCACTCACCGCCATGGCCGTCAAACAGCGTCAGCGCCGCGCCGGGCTGCAGGCGCAGCACCTGCACATGGCGGGCGGCGCCGTCGGGCAGGGGCAGCTCGAGGCCGGCAAACAGGGCTTGGGGCAGGTGGATGCGGGCGGGCATGGGCCGCAGTGTGCCCGACCCAGGGCGGGTCAAGGCGGGTCAGCCAGGCGCTGCGCGAGCGCGCGTGCCCTGGTGTCGCCGTGGACGCCGCGCACCGTCTCCACAAACTGCAGCGCCAATGCGCGGATGGCCTCGGGCCCGCTGCAGCGCTCGATGTCGAGGATCAGCTTGTAGCCCTTGATCAGGCCCAGTTGCGGCCGCGCCTCGGCCGTCATTCGGTCGTACAGCACCTTGTAGCCCTGCATCTGCAAGGCGTCGGCCAGGCTCATGCGGGCGGTGGCCACCGGGATGCCCTCGGTGGCGGGCGGGCCGGGCTCGGCCGGGGGTGCGGACGATTTTGCGGCCGACTGTGTGACCGTCTGCGTGGTCGACTGTGTGACAGATGCCGAGCTGGCCGGCGCCTCACCGCTGGCCACAACCGCAGCCACCAGGCCGTTGGTCAGCAGTTGGTAGAGATCGTCCTCGGTGCAACCGCGCACCAGGGCCAGCCACTCGCCGGTGGTGCGCCCGGGGTCGATGATGAGCAACAGGTTGCGCGCCGGCCGGGCCAGCGGCAGTTGGCGGGCGCTGATCTCTTGCTGGCCACGCGCTGTCCTGGCCAGGCGCAGGCCCAGCAGGTCGGCGGGGCTGCCTGGCCCGGGCAGATCGCTCAATGGGATGCCTCGCGCAGCTCGCGCCGCAGGATCTTGCCCACCGTGGACTTGGGCAGATCGCTGCGGAACTCCACCACCTTGGGCCGCTTGTAGCCGGTCAGGTTGGCCTCGCACCAGGCCCGCACCTCGGCCTCGCTGAGGGCCGGGTTTTTCTTGACGATCACCACCTTGACGGCCTCGCCGGCTTTGGCATCGGGGATGCCCACGGCGGCGCATTCCAGCACGCCGGGCAACTGCGACAACACGTCCTCGACTTCATTGGGATACACGTTGAACCCCGAGACCAGGATCATGTCCTTCTTGCGGTCGACGATGCGGAAATATCCACGCTCGTCCACCACCCCGATGTCGCCGGTGCGGAAGTAGCCGTCGGCCGTCATCACCTTGGCGGTCTCGTCGGGCCGCTGCCAGTAGCCGGCCATCACCTGGGGGCCGCGGATAGCGATCTCGCCGGTGCTGCCGGCCGCCACCTCCAGGCCATCGTCGTCCAGCAAGGCCAGCTCGGTATTGGGCATCGGCAGGCCGATGGTGCCGGTGTAAGCGGTGGCGTCCACCGGGTTGCAGGTGGCCGACGGGCTGGTCTCGGACAGGCCATAGCCCTCGCAGATCGGGCAGCCGGT
>JANLZT010000248.1:0-2351 GCA_031366465.1 Betaproteobacteria bacterium
GCCGTGTTCCAGGCTGTGACGCCGAAGCGACAGTGCTTGAGAATCGTTTGCAATGCCAGGCGCTGCCCGGCTGCTGCCGGTCCCCAGCTCGGCCGCACGGGCCTATTTGGCTGCGTTGGGAAAGAACAACTGCTCGCCGGCTATCTTGTAGCTGGCGATCACCGCCTGGCCGGCCGGTGACACCAGCCAGTCGGCAAAGCCCTGGGCCAGGGCCTGTTTGACATGGGGATGTTTGACCGGGTTGACCACCATCACGCCATATTGGTTGAACAAGCGGGCATCGCCCTCGACCAGCACCGCCAGGTCGGCGCGGTTCCTGAAGCTCAGCCAGGTGCCGCGGTCGGCCAGCAGATGGGCACCGGTGGACGCGGCGATGTTGAGTGCCGGGCCCATGCCGCAGCCGCATTCCTTGTAGCCCACCGGCTTGGCGGCGCTGATGTCGGTGCCGGCCGCCTTCCAGTAGCGCAGCTCGGCGGCATGGGTGCCGCTCTTGTCGCCGCGCGAGATGAAGGCCGCCCCGGCTGCGGCGATCTTCTGCAACGCGGCGCCGATGTCCTTGCCGCGCAGCCGGGCAGGGTCGGCGGCCGGGCCGATCAGCACAAAGTCGTTGAACATCACCGGCAGGCGTTTGACGCTCCAGGCCTCGGCCACGAACTTCTCCTCGGCCGCGGGGTCGTGCACGAATACGACGTCGGCGTCACCGCGCCGGCCCATGTCCAGGGCCTGGCCGGTGCCCAGCGCCACCACCCGCACGTCGGTGCCAGTGGCCGCCTTGAAGGCCGGTAAAAGATGAGCAAACAGGCCCGACTGCTCGGTGGAGGTGGTCGAGGCCAGCACGATGTAGGGGGCTTGCGCCCGCACGGCGGCGTTGGCGGCCAGCAGCATCGCGGCGCCCAGCGTGGCCAGCAGGTGCCGGCGGATGGGATTCAAGCCCATGGAAGTTCCCCTTTGAGGAATTGCGCTGCCTCGGGCGGCAGGTCGCCGCGCTTGAAGAAATCATCGGCCGGCAGATCACACAGCAGGCGGCCGGCGTCCAGGTAGAGCACCCGGTCGGCCAGGCGCTTGGCCTGGCCCAGGTTGTGGGTGCTCATCACCAGCGCCATGCCGGCCTGGCCGAACTCGGCGATCAGGTCCTCGACCTCGCGCTTGGCGCTGGGGTCGAGGCTGGCGGTGGGCTCGTCCAGAAACAGGATGTCGGGCTGCACGCCCCAGGCCCGGGCCAGCGCCAGGCGCTGCTGCTGGCCGCCCGACAGCGCGCGCGCCGGCCGGTCTGCCAGCGCCAGCAGGCCGACCCGCGCCAGGGCCGCCTGCACCCGTTCGCCGCGCTCGGGCGCCGGCACGCCGGCCAGCCACAGTGCCAGTTGCAGATTGCGGCGCGCGCTGAAGTTCAGTAAAAAGGGCCGCTGAAACAGCATCGCGCTGACCGGCGCGCGCCCGCCCCGGCTGCTGGCCGCCGGCAGCAGGCGCTGGCCGCTGCTGGGCCGCAGCAGGCCGTTGAGCAAGCGCAGCAGCGTGGTCTTGCCCGAGCCATTGGCGCCCACCAGCGCGATGCGGTCGCCGCGCCGCAGTGACAAGTTGATCTCGCGCAGCGCGGCCTGGGCGCCAAAGTGCACCGACGCGGCCTGCAGGCGGATCAACACCGCACCGGCCTGCAGGTCAGCCGGCAAGTCAGCCGGCAGGTCAGCCGGAAAATCGGCCAGCGCGTCGGCCATCACGTCGGCAATCACCTCGCGCCTCATGCCGGCAAGCCCGTCACCAAGGCCGGCACGGCGCCAGCGCCCGGCCGGCGCACCAGCCCCAGCGCCAGGTTGACCAGCGCCACCACGCCCAGCAGCACCCCGCCCAGCGCCAGCGCCAGCGCCAGATCGCCCTTGCTGGTCTCCAGCGCGATGGCCGTGGTCATCACCCGGGTGACGCCGTCGATGTTGCCGCCGACGATCATCACCGCGCCGACCTCGGCCACCGCCCGGCCGAAGGCGGTGAGCAGGATCGTCAACACCGCCAGGCGCTGGTGGGCCAGCAGCAGCAGCGCTGACAGCAGCGGGCCGGCGCCCATCGCCTGCAGCTCGTCACCACCCTCGCGCAGCGCGTCGGCCACGCTCTGGCGGGCCAGTGCGGCGATCAGCGGCAGCACCAGAATGCTCTGGGCGATCACCATCGCGGTGGGCGTGAACAGCAGCCCCCAGGCGCCCAGCGGCCCAGCCCGCGACAGCAGCAAATAGACGATCAGCCCCACCACCACCGACGGCAGTGCCAGCAAGGTGTTGAGCGCCCCCACCAGCAGGCCATGGCCGGGCCAGCGCGCCACCGCCAGCCAGGCCCCCAGCAGCAGGCCCAGCACGGCCCCCAAG
>JANLZT010000663.1:0-4945 GCA_031366465.1 Betaproteobacteria bacterium
CCAGCCATGGGTCATCAGCAGCGGCAGCGCATCGGCCTGCGGCGAGCGCTGGTGGATGAAGTGGATGTCCAGGCCGTCCAGCGCGGTGTTGAACTGCGGCCAGCGGTTGAGCAAGGCCTCACGCGCGCGCCAGTCATAGCCGTCGGCCCAATGCGCCACCAGCGGCTGCAGCCAGGCCAACGGCACGCCCTGGGCCCAGGGCTGGGCGCTGCCGGCGACGGTCTCGGCCTCGGGCCAGCGGGTGCGCTGCAGGCGCTGGCGCAGGTCGTCGAGCACCGCATCGTCGACGGCGATTTGGAACGGGCGGATGGCATCGGTCATGGCGTGGCCCCGGGTGTCATTGATGGGATGGGAAGTGGCAACTCCGGGCAAGTGCCGGCCACCCATTGGGCGGTCTTTGGGTCATAGACCACGTCGGTGATCGATCCGTCCCGGATTCGCCGGACCGCCTCGTCAATCACATGCAGTGGCACCAGGAACCATTCCCTGGGCTTGACCGGATTTCCGAAACGGTCGGCTATCGTCAGGTCCAGTTGCGCTGCGCCGAACAAGCGATGGAAGATGTTTTCCAGTCTGACGCGATTCAGGTTGTGGAGCTGGTAGGTGGCCACCACCTCGACGTCGGCCAAGAGATAGGTGGCGTCTTTTTCCGCACCGGCGATGCGTGCCTCCAGCTTGCCGCCGGTCACACCGATCTTGTGGATCAGCTCCCGATGCTGGTTGACAAATGGATGCTCAGACAGGCTGCGCAAAACATAGATGGTGCCGCTTTCAATGTCATCGGGCTCTGGCGCATCGCCAAACAGTGGCCCCATGTCCGGGTCGGACAGGCGGCGGCCGGTGTCGTCCTTGTAGAGCGCCCGCTGCAGCGAGCGGCGCAGCAAGTTGCTTTCCGTGCCGTTGGCATAGATGACGCGAAGGCGTGCATCGCTTTCACCGTTCGGGGCCTTGATGGCGTCGCCCACCTCGGCCACATAGGCGAGCTGCCCGCCGACGATGAAGTAGTTGCCGTCGGCGATGCTGGCATCGCGAACAAACCGCAATGCCTTGCGAAGACCGGATTTCAGATCACGTTCAACCCGCTCGAACAGCGGCTGGAACTTGTCAAAGTCAGCGCAGGGCATGCGGTCGGCGATTGCCTCCGCCGCACGCTTTTCAACGCGAGAACGCACATGGCGCAGCACGCTGATATCGTGCGGGTCGGCCGCTTCAACGCCCATGCCAAGCTCGGCCAACAAGGTGTCTTCGTCCAGCGCGTCCCTGTCGGCCGGGCCCGCAAGGCCCGCTGACAACAGGCCGGGGCCATCCAGCCCGGCCAGCAGGGTGTGCGCTTCGGGCAATTGGCGCAGTTGGTCCAGCCGCACGGCGTACAGGCGCTCGAAGATGTCACGGCCCTCACCATGCAGTGGGCTGCGGCCATGGGCCTGATGGAAGCGCAGGATGTCCTCGAAGCCCGCGATGATGCGTTCCTCGCGCGGGGTCCGGCTGCTGGCCTTGAGTGGGGCGACATCGACACCCAGGGCATCCAGCAGTTCGTCATCGTCGATCTCAGTACCGCCCGGCCGCCCGAAGGTACTGAGCGCCCCCTTGGGGGGCAGCGAACGCAGTGAGCGTGGGGGTTTCATTTCAGCCATGGCCTTGTCCGCCTTGCGCCTGGGCGGCCTTGGTCTGCGCCCGGTACCGCGCAAACGCCGCAACGCCTTCGGCCATGCGCTTCTCCCAGGCATCGGCGGCATTGATGTCCGGCAGGCGCCCCCGCTCGGTCTTGAATTGCAAGGCGCGTCGTGCCAGGTCGCGGGCTTCGTCTTCGGGAATGCTCACCTTCTTGGCGGCAATGCTGGCCTGCACCTGGCGCAGCGATTTCTCGTCCATCGCCTTGGCCAGCACCGCATAGGCGGCATCGAAGGGGTTGATGCGGTCGATCAGGTCAATGTCCAGGTCGCGCACATTGACGAACTTGCGCACCCCGTCCAGCAAGGCGGTGCTGCCTTGTGTCGAGCCATTGGCATCGGCCTGCGCCAAGGCCAGTTTGGCCTGCTGGGTGATGTTCATCGCGGCCACGGCGTGTTGCCGGACGGCCTCTTGATCGGCCTCGCTCAGGTCGGGGTAACGCTCGCGCACGATCTTGCCCATGCGCAACTGCGTCAGCTCTTCGGGCAGGGTGTGCTCCTTGTCGAACAGGCCGCGCTCCAGCACGGTCTTGTCCTGCAAGAAGCTGGTGATGACCTCGTTCAAGTCCTCCTTGCAGATGCGCGTGGCGTCGGGGCTTGGTATTGCCAGCCCGTTGACTTCGACATGAACCTGGCCGGTGTGTGGGTTCACCCCGAGGTTGTGGCCGCCGGCCTTGTAGCCTTCGTCGCCGTAGTCGAAGCCGTGCTTCGGCCCGCTGTCCTTCGGCGTGAACTCATAGCGCGGCGCCAGCACCTGTTCCATCAGCAGGCTGGCGGAAATGGCCTTGAGCATGTCGTTCACCGCCTCGGCCACGGCAGACTGGTCTGCTGCCGGCTCGGCGATCAGGTTGGTGAAGCGTGCGCGCTCCTTGCCCTCGGCATCCCGGGTGGCGCGGCCGATGATCTGCACGATCTCGGTCAGGCTGCTGCGGTAGCCGATGGTCAGTGCGTGTTTGCACCAGACCCAGTCAAAGCCTTCCTTGGCCATGCCCAGCGCAATGATGACGTCCACATGGTTGCGCTGGCCCTTTTGCGCCGGGTCTTTCAGCGCCGCCAGTACGCGGGAACGTTTGGACGGGTCACTGTCATCCACCAGGTCGGCCACCCTCAGCATGCGGCCGTCCTGGCTTCGCACCTGATGGAAGCCGGTGGCCGGATCAATGCCCTTCCACTCGCCAAGCGCGTGCATGATTTCGTTAACTTCGCGCTCCTTGTCTTGCAAGCTTTCGCGCGAATTGACGTTGGGAATGTGGATGATCGTTTTCAAAGCCGGGTCCAACACCTTGGCAATGGCGTCGACGTAGCGGCCCGTGTAGAAGAAGTAGCCGATGTCCAGCGATTTGAGCCAGCGGTAGCCGTTCAACTGCTGGTAGTAGGTGTAGGTGACAGTCTCGAAGCGCACCTCGTCCGCCGGGCTCAGCACCGCCGCGCTGTCACCCCGAAAATACGAGCCCGTCATCGCCAGCAGGTGCACCTTGTCGCGCGCAATGAGCGCGCCCAGCTGGCTGCCCAGCACATTGTGCGGGTTGCTGGAGACATGGTGGAACTCGTCAATGGCGATCAGGCGCTGGTCGAATGCCTCGATCCCCAACTCTTCCACCGCAAAGCGAAAGGTGGCATGGGTGCAGACCAGGGCCTTGTCGCCGCTGGCCAGAAACTGGCGCACCGCCTCCACCTTGGACTTGGCCACCCGAGGCTCGTCCACGCCCGGCGCGTTGCACAGGTTCCACTGCGGGGCCACCGTCCAGTCCCACGCGAAGCCATGCTGGCTCAAGGGCTCATCCGCAAAGCTGCCGCCAATGGAGCGCTCTGGCACCACCACGATGGCCTGCTTCAGGCCCTGGTTGTGCAGCTTGTCCAGCGCGATGAACATCAGCGCACGCGACTTGCCCGAGGCCGGTGGCGACTTGATCAGCAGGTATTGCTCGCCGCGCCTGGCATAGGCCAGCGCCTGCATGTCGCGCATGCCCAGCTCGTCGGCCTTGGCCGATGCGCCGGTGCGCGCGGTGGTGATGGACACCGACGGCACGGTGTAGGCGTTGGTGGGATTGCCTGGTTGGGTCATTGCGCGTCGTCGTCCATGGGGGTGCCGTCGCCCGTCAGCTCGCGCTCGATCTGCTCGATGCTGGGCAGGCTGGTCTGCAGCTCGGGCGGCAAGGATTCCACCAATTGGTATTCGGCCACGCCCAGCGGCTGCGCCGTGTTGCGCAGCGCGTATTCGGCCACCACCTTGTTCTTGCTCTTGCACAGCAGCAGGCCGATGGTGGGGCCGTCCTGCGGGTGCTTGACCTGGGCATCCACGGCGGTGAGGTAAAAGCCCAGCTGGCCCAGGTGCTCGGGCTTGAACTTGCCGCCCTTGAGCTCGATCACCACATAGCAGCGCAGCTTGAGGTGATAGAACAGCAGGTCGATGAAAAACTCATCGCCACCCACGTCCAGCAACACCTGGCGCCCGACGAACGCAAAGCCCGCGCCCAGTTCCAGCAGGAATTCGGTGACGTGTTTGACCAGGGCGTTTTCGATTTCGCGCTCCTGCGCCTCGTCGGTCAGGCCCAGAAAGTCGAAGCGATACGGGTCTTTGATCGACTCCCGCGCCAGGTCAGACTCTGGCCTGGGCAGATGGGCCGCAAAATTGGTCACTGCCTTGCCACTGCGCTCAAGCAGGCGCATTTCAATCTGCATCACCAGCACGTTGCGTGACCAGTTGTGTTCCAAGGCCTTCGCGGCGTACCAGCGGCGGGTTTCAGGGCCGGGCAGCTTGTCCAGCAGCGCCAACTGGTGGTACCAGGGCAATTGTGCAAGCACCTCTTGCACAATGTCTGCATCCGGCCACGCCTGGGCAAAGGCGCGCATGTACTTCAGGTTGCGCGGCGAAAAACCCTTCATCGCCGGAAAGGCGGTGCGCAAGTCATGCGCCAGCCGCTCAATCACCTTGGCGCCCCAGCCCGCTTCAGCCTGCCGCGCCAGGATGTCGCGGCCGATCTGCCAGTACAGCAGCACCAGCTCACGGTTGACCGCCAGCGTGGCGCGCTGCTGGGCGCTGTGGATGCGGCCCTTCAAGTCGGCCAGCCAGTCGGCATAGCCGGCGGGCGGCGGGGTCAGGCTGATGGGGCTGTCGCTCATGATCCCGGCGCCTGGGCTGATGGGCGGCGCGTCTGCCCCGGTAGGCCCGGCTTGCCCGGCCCGGCCGTCATCTGGGTGTACAGCTCGAACAGTTTTTCCAGGCGCTCGGTGTCGTTCTTGAAGCGACGGCCGATGTAGATGCGCTCCAGCAC
>JANLZT010000269.1:0-4168 GCA_031366465.1 Betaproteobacteria bacterium
GGCGGCGGCGGTGATCGGCCGCCAGCACCACATCCCGCTGATCTTCCTGACCTCCCACAGCGACCCCGACACGGTGCAGCGCGCGGCCCGCACCGCGCCGCATGGCTACCTCACCAAGCCCTACCAGATCAAGGAGCTGCGCGCCGGTATCGAGGTGGCCCTGACCAAGGCCCGGATGGAGCGCCAATTGCGCGAGGCCGACGGCTGGTTCGCCCAGACCCTGCGCTGCGTCAGTGACGGCGTGGTGGTGACCTATGCCGACGGGCGCGTGCGCTTCATCAACCCGGCGGCCGAAGCCCTCACCGGCTGGGCCCTGGAGGATGCCGCCGGCCGCCCGGTGGACGAGGTGGTGCAGGTGCGCCCGGCAGCGCCGGTCCCACGCCCCTGGGGCAGCGCGCTCGATCTGGTCAACGAGGTGGCACGCACTGGCCGGCCCGCCGCGCAGAGCCACGGCGTGGTGATCGCCGCGCGCGACCAGGCCGACCGGCCGGTCGATATCGCCGCCGGGCCGGTCCAGGAGGACAACGGCAAGCGCCTGGGTGCGGTGCTGGTGCTGCGCGACGCCCGGCCCCGCATCGAACAAGAGGCCCAGTTGCGGGCCAGCGAGGCCTTGTTCCGCAACGCTTTTGACCATGCGCCGCTGGGCATGGCGCTGGTCTCGTTCAGCGGTGAGTTCATGCTCGTCAACGACGCGCTGTGCAGCCTGCTGGGCCTGCCGCGCGACGAGTTGCAGCGCTCGCACCAGGACGCCCTCACCCTGCCCGCCGACCAGGCCCATGAGCGCCAGCGCCTGCAGGAGCTGGCCGGCGCGGGCGGCGGCCTGGTGCAGTACGAGAAGCGCTATCTGCGCGGCGGCGGCCAGCCACCGGTCTGGGCCCTGGTCAGCGTGTCCAATATCCAGGCGGGCGACCAGCCGGCCTGCCACCTGTTCCAGGTGCATGACCTGAGCGACCAGAAAGCCGCCGCCGAACACCTGGCCGCACTCGCCAACGAGCGCCTGCGCCGCGAGGCCAGCGAGCTGGCGAACACCGCCAAGAGCGAGTTCCTGAGCCGGGTGAGCCACGAGATGCGCACCCCCTTGAACGCCGTGATGGGCTTTGCCAGCCTGTTGCAGATGCAGAAATCGAGCCCCAGCGGGGCCATCGTGCAGCAGTACGCCGGCCACATCCATGCCGCCGGCCAGCACCTGCTGGGCCTGGTCACCGACCTGCTCGATTTGAACCTGGTGGCCCAGGGCAAGCTGCGCCTGGAGATCCGCCCCGTGGCGCTGGCCGCGATCCTGGACGAGGCCCTGCGCCTGGTGCGCTTTGATGCCGATGCGCTGGGCGTGCAGCTCGATGTGCACATCGATGCGCCGATCAGCGTGCTGGCCGAGCCGCAGAGGCTGCGCCAGGTGCTGGTCAATCTGTTGTCCAACGCCATCAAGTACAACCGCCCGGGCGGCAAGGTCAGGCTCAGCGCCAGCGCCCTGAACCCGACCACGGCGCAGTTGGTGGTGCAAGACGATGGCATCGGCATGACGCCCGAGCAGCAACAGCGCCTGTTCCAGCCCTTCGAGCGCCTGGGCGCCGAGCGCACCAAGACCCCGGGCACCGGCCTGGGCCTGGTGATCGCGCGCGGCCTGGTCCAGGAGATGGCCGGCCAACTGCTGCTGACCAGCGAACCCCGGGTGGGCACCACCGTCACCTTCACGCTGCCACTGGCCACTGGGCTCGCGGCCGGCTGAAGCAGGCAGGCATGTCGGCGGCCCTGGCGTGCCCTGAGCGCCCGTCTGCGGCCCTCAGTCCAGCGCCAGCCAAAGCAAGGCGCCCAGGCCCAAGCCCAGGCCGGCCGGCAGGCCCAGGCGCTCCAGCCGCGACACCGCCTGGCCGGCAACCACCTCCACCGGCACCGGTGTGTGCTGCAGCACCTGGTTGGTGACCGAGTCTTCCAGCAGCCGGGTCAGTGAGCTCTTGCGCGCCGTGCCCATCACGATGTGGTGCACTTTCAAATCACGCGCCCAGCGGCAGATCTGGTGCGCCCGACCGCCCACGCACCAGTGGCTCTCGAAAGGCACGCCGGCCTTGGCCAGCAGCGCTTGGGCCGGGGCCAGCGCCGCCAGCGCTTGCTGCCGGTGCCAGCCCTCACGGGCGCCCTTGCTGAGGAAACGCGCCGCATGCCGCGACAGCACCGGCCGCACGTTCAGCAGGTGCAGGCGCAGACTGTGGTCGTGCTGGTATTCGCGCACCGCGTGGCGCACCGCGCCCAGCGCATTGGCCGTGCCGTCCACCGGCACCAGAACATCGAGCATCGCTTTGTCTCCTGCATCAGGCTGGGTTGATCGCTCAGAGCTTGCAGCCGGCCGGCGGATCGATAGCTCGCTCAGCCGGTGG
This sequence comes from Betaproteobacteria bacterium, assembly GCA_031366465.1. Lineage (GTDB taxonomy): Bacteria > Pseudomonadota > Gammaproteobacteria > Burkholderiales > Burkholderiaceae_C > Pseudaquabacterium. Next base: position 2,373 of record JANLZT010000269.1, read on the forward strand.
TGGATGCGCGATGCCAGCACCCGGTGGTTGCGCAGCAACGCCAGCCACAGCAGCGCCGGCACCAGCAGCCACAGCAGCGGCTTGGCAGGCGGCGCAGCCAGCCAAAGCGGCGCCAGCAGGGGTTCAGTGGCCATCATCTTCACGGCAGTGCCCACCAACACGCCTGCGCCCAGGTAGACCACCGCCGGCCAGCGCTCGACCAGCCTGAGCACCAGGGTGCTGCCCCAGACCACGATCGGCACGCTGATCGCCAGGCCCGCCACCACCAGGCCGTAGTGGCCATGGGCGGCACCGGCCACCGCCAGCACATTGTCCAGGCCCATCACCGCATCGGCGACCACGATGGTGCGCATCGCTCCCCAGAAGGTGGCGGCCGTCGGCGCGTGGCTGCCCGCATCATCCGACCCGGGCTGCAGCAAGCGCCAGGCGATCCACAACAGCGCCGCACCACCCGCCAGCAACAGCCCGGGGATCTTGAGCAGCCACACCACCACCACCGTCATCGCAATCCGCACGACGACCGCGCCCAGCGCGCCCCAGACGATGGCACGGCGCTGCAGATGGGCCGGCAGGCCGCGGGCGGCCAGCGCGATGACGATGGCGTTGTCACCGGCCAGCACCAGGTCGATCACGACGATGGCCAGCAGCGCGGTGAAAAACTGTGAGAGATCCATGGACTGCATTCTTGGCAGCTTCATTCTTGCCATCGATCAGGAATCGCGATGGAACCCGGCCCGATGTGCCGCCAGCGTGGTACACCCCATCCCAGCAAAGCGGGAGTAGTTCGCGGCGCGGCCCAAACTCGGTGCCCCGCCGTCTGCAGCGTCGTCAACACGGTGGCCGGCTCACAACCGCCGCCCGGCCTGCAGGGCACCGGCCGATCCGGTGTTGAGCAAGACCTTTGTCAGTCGGGCAAAGGCGTCTGTCAGCAGGCAGCCTGGCCCTTGGCAAGGACTCCTGGAGACATCGATGCAAGCCTCAAGCCAGCGGCTGCGCCGCTATCTGCGCCACGGCACCATGCCGCAACTGGCGGCCTTCGAGGCCGTTCTCAGGCTGGGCAGCGTGACGCGAGCCGCCGACATGCTGTGCATGGCCCAGCCCACCGTATCCGGCCACCTGCGCAAGCTCAGCGAGACCCTGGGCCTGGTGTTGTTCAAGCCGCAGGGGCGGCAACTGGTCCCCACTGCCGCCGCGCTGACGCTGCAGGCTGCGGTCGCCAAGGTTTTCGAGGCCCTGGTACGGGTGGAGGTCGAACTCGACGCGCTGCGCCCGGCCGCTGCGGCCAAACCCCGGTTGCCGGCGCGCTGCGCCATGCCGTAAGGTCGGGCCATGAGCCAAACCTTCCAGGTCCGCAAGGACAAGCTGCATGCCACCCGCACCGTGGTCTCGGCCGACCCAGCCCTGGTCGACGGCCAGGTGCGGGTGGCCATCGACCGCTTTGCGCTGACATCCAACAACATCACCTATGCCGCGTTTGGCGCGGCCATGAATTACTGGCAGTTTTTCCCGGTGACCGGTGAGGATGGCGACGGCTGGGGCTGCATCCCGGTGTGGGGCTTCGGCCGGGTGGTGCAGTCACTGCAGCCCGGCGTGGCGGTGGGCGAGCGGCTCTACGGCTACTGGCCGATGGCCTCGCATGCGCTGCTGCAACCGGCCCGGCTGTCGCCGACCGGTTTTGCCGACGCCGCGCCGCACCGCGCCGGCCTGCATGCGGTCTACAACCAGTACCAGCGCTGCAACACCGACCCCTTCTACACCGCCGACACCGAAGACCTGCAGGCCCTGCTGCGCCCGCT